>JBEPZZ010000018.1:0-32344 GCA_041640575.1 Pseudothermotoga sp.
TCCGGATTTCGTACATTCAGTATAACAAAAAAGATAGGATCGTTTAGGTCGAACTCAGCAATTGTTCTACCTCTTATTGGATCAACTAAAGGAAAGATTTCAGGCAAGTCAGCTAAGTCTGCCCTTTTAAGAATTCCACTCAAACCTTCGTCGTCATATTCTTCAAGCAATTGCATGAAGTTTTCAGCAGAGAGTTCTTCGTATCCAACTTGGTTGAATTCTACAATGACCTCCACTTTTGGTGCCCATTCCTTGAAAATTTCCTGAACAATGTAATGAACAAGATCGGCATCTTTATCTTGGATAGCAGCATTGAATTCGGCACCAAGCATTTGCCCGCCTTTTCTTGAGATGTAACTTTTAATATAGTTTGAAAGCTCTCTGCTCATATCTTCTGCTTCAGGGATCTGTTGAAAAATTTTTCGTTTGATTTCGGAAAAATTATTTGTAAAAGTTGTATAATCTTTGCTTAAATCAATGTTAAGATAATTGGAAAAGCGAGCTGGTACGACTATTACGTCATATTCTGGGGTGTCGTTGACTTTTCCAAAGAAATAACCAACTCCATCCTCAGCGGTAATACGCCCTCTGAGTTTATATTTGACGAAATAAAAATCCACAAAATATCACTCCTTGGCAACAACGTAACTGCCAGATGGAAGAATATTTGATGTGAAGTCCTCTTTTTTCACTGAAACACCTATAACACAGTTTTTACCAATGATGATATTAGTTGGTATAGATGAGTACATTCCTACCACTGTGATTTTTCCTGTGTAAACCTCTGAATCTAATTTGCTGACGGCATCCTCTCCTTCTCCGATTACAACATTATCTTCTATAACAACTCGTTCAGCAATTACAGAGTCCACAATCCTGCAGTTTTTTCCAATATATGTACCAGTCATTACAACGCTGTTTTTGATGTACGAGTTCTCACCTATGTATACGCCTTGAAAAATCACGCTTCCTTCAACAGTTCCGTGTATTTCGCATCCTTCGCTTATTATGGAGCTTGTTATCTTTGAAGATGGTGAGCAATATGCTGGCGGCATTTCCTCAGTTTGAGTGAAAAATCTCCAGTTCCGGTCGTAGAGATTTAGGGGTGGGAGTGGACGAGTTAACTCTAAATTGCTCTCCCAATAAGACTGAATTGTTCCAACATCCCTCCAGTAACCTTCGAATTTAAAGGCGTAGATCTTTCGCCCTTCTTTGACTATTTTTGGGATGATATCCTTTCCAAAGTCGTGAGAACTTTTAGCATCTTGTGCATCTTCAATCAAGCATTTTTTCAAGAAATCCCAACTGAAAACGTAAATGCCGAGTGATATCAAATTTGATCTCGGCTTTGGCGGTTTCTCCTCAAAGTCGATTATTCTATAATTCAAATCTGTTATCATTGTTCCAAATCGGCTTGCCTCCTCAATTGGGACTTCAATGCATGCTATTGTTCCTTCTGCCCCCTTCATTATGTGAAAATCCAGTATGTCGTTGTAATCCATTGCATAAACATGATCACCAGAAAGAATTAAAAGATAATCAGGGGAGTAGGAGTCAACGTATTCGATATTTTGATACACTGCATCGGCAGTACCTTTGTACCATCCAGCTACGCCACCAAGATACGGAGGAAGGATAGTGACTCCGCCTCTTTTTCTATCCAAATCCCAAGGTCTTCCTATGTTGATATGATTGTTGAGAAGATGAGGCCTATACTGAGTTAAGACACCAACAGTGTATATACCAGAATTGACACAATTACTCAGCGTGAAATCTATTAATCTGTATTTACCTCCAAAAGGAACAGCCGGTTTTGCTATCTTTTCCGTCAAAACACCGAGTCGCTTCCCATGCCCACCAGCTAAGATCAAAGCCACAACTTTTCTCATCCTGACCACCTCATAGGACGGCTCTTTTTTCTAAAATGGCTAAGTGCTCTTGTCCAATGAGTCTTACTTCCTGCCTGATTAAAACCTCTTTGTCCAGTATTGCATTTTTGACAGTTGCCCCTTCTTCTATGACTGAATCTTGCATGATAACCGCGTTTTGAACCACAGCACCGGCCTTTACAACGACTCCTCGGAACAAAATGGAGTTCTCCACATATCCGTTAACAATGCATCCGTCTGAAATGATACAGTTTTTAACAACGGCTGTATTCCCAATTTTTGGTGGTGGAAGATCCTTGAGTTTGGTGTATACCTTACCGTATTTGTAGAATAATTCATCTCTTATTTCTTTCTTCAGACCATCCATATTTATCCTGAAATACTCGTTTATTCCCTTTTTCACATTTCTCCAATATCCTTTAAATAAGTATCCATGCACCTTGAGCCTCTTTAACTCCGAAACTATTATGTTTAGGAGACTAGTTTCACCCTTTGTTGCATATACGTAAAGCAGTTCCATAAGTAAATGTTTGTTCATGAAATAGATTCCCAAAAATGCCAAATTAGTTTTAGGATTGGCCGGCTTCTCCTCTATATCAACGATTCTGTACCCATTCATCTGTACGATCCCGTATTGGCTAAGGCTGTAACTTTCATCTAATTCTTTTACCAACAATGTAACATCTGCATCGGTAGAAAAGTGAAAATCGAAGACTTCGTTGAAGTCTATCTTATATATGTGATCTCCAGATCCTATGAGAACATAATCTTCTTCCCCTCTCCTCAAGAGGGTCATATTCTGAAAAATGGCATCAGCAGTGCCTTTGTACCAATACTGACCCTCTGCACTAGCATAAGGCTGGAGTATAAATAAACCCCCGTTTTTTCTATCAAGATCCCATTCTTTTCCAGAGCCAAGATGATCCATTAGGCTTCTTGGATTGTACTGAGTCAAGACACCAACTTTTCTTATATCTGCGTTGACCATGTTGCTAATTGTGAAGTCAATTGCACGGTATTTTCCAAAAACTGGTAAAGCTGCGCTAGCTCTTTTCAAAACCAATGGACCTAAATTCTCCCCTGGACCGCCGGCAAGGATCAAGCCAAGAACTTTCAACAAAACCCCTCCAAACTTTATTCTATCACTTTTGGCTTGATAGTTTAGTTGTTATAGAATTTTCAAGGAGGAAATCGTATGTGGTACCCAGGTCATATGGCAAAAGCAGTGAAAACTTTGGAAAAGATCAAAAAGCATATAGATCTTTTTGTCGAGGTTTTGGATGCTCGAGCACCGCTTACAACTCGATTGTACGATAAGAGTATTCTCAAAGGCAAAAAAAATGTGATCATATTGGCGAAAGCCGACTTAGCTCAACAGGCTCTCACAGTTGAATGGAAGAGATACTTTGAAGGACAAGGTGAAAAAGTTCTTTTGTTCGACAAAGATTGTCCCAGACAAGTTTTGGTAAAGTTCATCTCAGACTTGGCTCCACGAAATTCTCTTATAAGTGTCGTTGGTTGTCCAAACGTTGGTAAATCGACTCTTATAAATAAATTAAAAGGCACACGGTCGGCAGATGTTGGTGCAATACCTGGAATTACGAGAGGATTGCAGTGGTTTTCTGTGCAGGATCAGTTCAGAGTTCTTGATACACCAGGATTACTCCTGCCAAAGATAGCGGATCTTGAAACGGCTGCCAAGTTGTTGCTAGTTGGATCTTTGCCACTCGAACTTGCTCCGCCGGAAGTGCGGCAAAAAGCTTTTCAGCTTTATGCAACTTTGACAAAAAAAGACTATGTTGATCTTGAGAAATTTCTTGAAGCTTATGCTTTAGATAGAAAAATGTTGCTCAAAGGTGGTATTTTGGATATTGAAAGAGCGGCCGTAAGCTTTTTCAACAGCATAGCACAAGGAAAAGCTGGTAGAATCACCTTTGAGCATCCTCAGGAGGCGATCAAAGATAAAAGCGATAGTCTATCTTCCACTTAATCCGGAGAAAGCAAAACTTTCAAATTTGCCAGTTAAATTGCCAATTTTGGCTGAAGATTTACCTTTAGTCGTGGAATTGGATCAGATTCCTTTGGATGTGATAATCAGGGGTTTAGAAGCTCAATATGAAGTAAATAAGGACGAATACTATGGTAGTTATCTTGTTTATTTCTACTATGAGAAATTAAAAATCGCCTTGAATAGTGGAAATTTGAAGGAAGCTGAAGAGTACCTTCAAAAAGCTTCTAAGATTTCTAAAGATTACCGATACGACTTCTTTAGAGCCTTGATTGCTGGAAAGTCAAAAGACTATGAAACAGCCGAGATTTTTCTAAGATCTTGTATTGCTAAAAACGACAAATTCGCCTTGGCTTACTTTGAACTGGGTAACATCTTGATGGCAAAAAAAGAATTTGAAGACGCTATTATGCAATATCAAAAGGCGTTCGAGTGTGATAAACACTTTCTTTTGCCTCTTCTTAAAATTGGTGACTGCTATCTTGAGCTTGGTGAGCTAAGGCAGGCTCAAGATTTTTATCAGGTATTAACACAAATAGACCCTGATTTTCAACAAGCTTATGCAAGACTAGGTGTTGTTTCGAATTTGCTTCAAAAGTTTTCGCAAGCTGAAAAGGCTTTGAGAAAAGCTATATCAATTGATCCAGAAGATCTGAGTAGTGTATTTAATCTTTGCTTCGCCCTTTCCAAGCTCGGAAAACATTTTGAAACTTTGAATTTAATGAAAAAGCTCGTGGAAAAAGACCCGAATAATGTGGCCTTTTTGGTTGAATATGCTCTTGCTTTGAGAAGGGTAGGAATGTATGAGGACGCGGTAACAACGATTGAAAGAGCGGCAGAACTCAGTTCGGAACAGTTTATTTTGTACAATCGAGCAATACTGAGCCTCTTTGTTGATTTTCGCCGTGGTCTGGAATTGTTGAAGAACTTGTCTGGCGAGTACTCGGCTAAAGCTGACGAGTTAGAAAATTTCGCAAAACTATGGAACCCACTTTTGAAACCTCAAGGACTGATAAAACAAAAAGTTGAGGTTATTAAGAAGTCAATGCGGAGGGGTGAAGTTGATCTAGTTAGTCTGGCTTACAATTTGCCAAGCTCTCCGAGGATTGACGCGCTCAGGCAAGGTATCATACCAGGGCATGATACTGAAATCGACACCAGCGATGACATTGATTTGTTAGTTGCAACAGTTTTTGCCAGCAACTTTGATCCTATTAGTGTCGAAAAAAATGTGTTAAAGATGTCTGTTGGCTTGTATGGTAGCGGAGTCATGATGGCAGTTGCAATCACACTTGTAAAACTTTACATTTTTCTTGAAAGTAATGATACGTTCAACCTACACGACTTTTTGAAGGAAGCTGTGGCAGATGTGCAGGAATATCACTGGAATCTTGCTTGGCAAATTTCAAAACTTGAAGAAGAGAGCTCTTCCTTTGAAGAGATCGATCTGAACAAAATTGAGCGCGGTTCTGATTTCTTAATTAATTTGATTAAGATTATAGCCATAAATCCTACTAAGCAGGAGATCGAAGCTATACAAAATGAGATCTTTAGAGATACGGTCAAAGGTTTCCTGAAGAATGCCTAACGGAGGTGGAAAAGGTGAATTACGACCGGCAGGAAATTCTTAAAGAACTTGTTCAGCCAGCTCAAACAAAAATACTACTTCTTGTCATGGACGGCATCGGAGATATCTCACAAGATGCATCTGGCACAGCATTACAAAGGGCGAAAAAGCCGAATCTGGACGCTCTTGCGCAGAAATCCGAACTCGGTCAAACAATCCCCGTGTTGCCAGGTATAACGCCCGGCAGTGGTCCTGGTCACCTTGGCTTGTTCGGTTATGATCCAGTTAGATATCAAATCGGAAGAGGAATACTTGAAGCACTTGGTGGCAACGTTGAGGTTGAAGAGAAAGACGTTGTAGCAAGGGCAAACTTCGCAACGGTGAGGGATGGGATTGTCATAGACAGGAGAGCCGGCAGACCAACTACCGAAGAAAGTTCAAAAGTAGTCGCGAAGTTGTCTGAAAAAATTAAAGAAATCGATGATGTTAAGGTGACATTTTATGCTGGGAAAGAACATCGTTTTGTTGTCAAATTGACTGCTGATAACTTGGATGATCAGCTAACTGATGCCGATCCTCAAAAGGATGGGAAACCAATCGTTTATACCGAAGCACTTAGGTCCGAAGCTGAGAAGACCGCAAGAATAGTTAATGAACTTATAAAGAAAATCGCAGAAGTCTTGAAAGATGAACCGAAACTGAATTTTGCTCTGATTAGAGGTTTCTCAAAATACCCGAAATTACCTCTGTTTCCCGAAGTTTACAAGCTCAAAGCAGCGGCGATTGCCACTTATCCAATGTACAAAGGTATAGCAAAACTCGTTGGAATGGAAATCCTTGAAACAGGCTCAACGATAGCGGATGAAGTGGAAACGTTGAAGAAAAATTGGGACAAGTTCGATTTCTTTTATTTCCATGTCAAAAAGACCGACTCCTACGGTGAAGACGGAGACATTGAATCAAAAGTTCATGTAATTGAAGAGGTTGATTCCATAATTCCAGAGGTGCTTTCTTTGAATCCCGATGTGGTGGTCGTTACTGGTGACCATTCCACACCTGCAGCTCTGAAAGCACATAGCTGGCATCCTGTTCCATTTATGATTTATTCTAAGTATACCAGGAGAGGTTTAAGCAAAGCTTTCGACGAATTTGAGTGCGCTAGAGGAGCTCTTGGAACGTTTTATGCGGTGGACGCTATGGGATTAATCCTTGCACACGCATTGAGACTAGAAAAGTTTGGTGCATGAGATACGCCTGGATAATAGTTTTTCTTGGCTTGATGACTGGGGTTTTGCTCACCCCAGTCTTTGCTTTATTTTTTATACCATTGATCCTCATCAAAGAGACTAACCTTCGGATTTATACGTTTTCCATTATTCTTGGTATGCTACTTTCGTTGGGTCCCAATTTGCAGGGTAATGTAGAGATTGTTGGTTTCATAACTGTCAGCAAAGCGAGCTATTCTATAGCAACAAATGTGAAAATATACGATAACGGAAAGTGGAAAAATTTGAGACATGATTTAAAGATAATTAGCGAAAAACTTGAAGCAGGAAAAGAATTCTACGCAACAGGTCTCATTTCAACTACTTTTTCTTATCCACGGTATGTGTTAAAACCAAGTTTTTGTGCTAGTTCTCCTCACACAACTCGTGGATATTGGAAGATTTTGGCATTTCTGCAAAGCTGGAAAAGCAAACAACAAAGGTTTATCAAAATGTCCTTACCAAAGTATGCCAAAACAGTTAATGGTTTGGTTTTCAGCGATGGAAATTTTGACCTTTCAGAATCTCGTAAGGTAATGGAGAGTGGATTGGGTCATCTTTTTGCAGTATCTGGACTTCACGTTGGCATAGTCTATGCGGCTTTTGAAATCCTGATCAGTTTTTTCACCTACAAGTTCTATCTTAGAAGGTCTCTAAGTTCACTCTTTGCTCTTTTGTTTGCACTGTCAACAGGTCCAACCCCATCGGCTTTAAGAGCCTCATTGATGTTGCTTACCTGGAACTTCTTCAAAATCATCGATTATCCAATAGAACCACTGAACGTATTAGGGTTAGTAGGGACTCTAAACATTATTTTCGAACCTTATTCAGTTTTGTCCTTATCATTTTTGATGAGCTATTCGGCAACTGGGGTCATCTTGTTCTTTTCCAACAACTTGAACAAACTACCAGTAATTCTCAAGTCCGTTTTAATATCTCTTCTAGCATTCCTCGGTGTTGCTCCATTTTTAAGTGTGACCTCAGTCGTAAACTTACTTTCTCCTCTTTTAGGAACTGCTGCTATCGTTTTTGTCACACCATTGCTATGGGGTATTTGTGGCTCGTTCTTGCTCAATTCAATTGGTTTCACAAGACTGGCTTTTTTCATAATGAAGGGCACAGGGCCCTTCGTGTATGCCATAGAAAAATTGCTAGACATATCTTTACTTTTTCCAAGATTCTACTTTGGAATTGCTGGTTATATTTTGTTCATCATGTTGCTGCTTGCGTTGTTCTTGCATTTTGGGCACAAGCCGTAGAATTTTATATCGTAATAATCTATAAGGTACCCGGTCTTTGCAGATACACTTTTGATTACCTCACCAACCAAGTTTTCATCAATTTCGACAATGCTTCCACAATTCTTGCAAATTACATGTTGATGCAGAGTTTCTTTGCTTTCTGTAGCAAGTTCGTAGCGATATATACCTTCTCCGAATTCCAATTTTCTGAGAAATCCTAATTTTGAAAGTAAGTCCACCGTTCGATAAACTGTTGCTTTGCTTATTCTGTATCTTTTCTCTAGAAGCCTTCTATAGACATCTTCTGCTCCAAGATGCCTTTCCTCAGATTCAGCAAAAATCTTTAGAACAATTTCTCTCTGGGCGGTCATTCTGTAGCTTTTTGAGCGTAGTTCTTTTCTAAGTGCTTCGTAGATTATCAATTTATTTACCTCCCTTCATATGTTTAAAGCGGGCTTTATGTCTATTTTCCAGCCGGTCAATTTGGCAGCCAACCTGGCATTTTGTCCACCTTTGCCGATGGCTAACGAAAGCTGAGTTGGTGGAACAAGTACCCTGGCTGCTTTTTTTTCATGGTCCAATATTTCAACGTTTATTACCGAAGCAGGAGCAAGAGCATTGGCTATCAACTGCCTTGGATCGTCCGACCATTTGAAGATGTCAACTTTTTCTCCTTTCAACTCTCTTAGGACAGCAGCTATTCTTCCACCACTTTCACCTATACAAGCCCCAACTGGATCAACTTGTGGATTGGAGGAAACAACAGCAACCTTTGTTCTAACACCTGGTTCTCTTGCGATCGACACAACTTTCACTATTCCGGATTCAACTTCTGGCACTTCAAGTTTCAGCAAACCCATCACGAATTCTGGACTGGCACGAGACACTATCAATTTTGGTCCTTTCTTGTCTTTGACAACCTCATGAATATAAACTTTTATTAAATCTCCAGCTTTCATTTTCTCTTCTCCGATCCATTCTTTTTTTGGAAGTCTGGTCTCAAGTTTTCCTATTCTTAGATCAGCCCAGTCTGATGTGACTCTTATGACCTCAGCTGTCGTAATATTGTTTGCAAGCTGACTGTAATATTCGTACTGCTTTTCTTTTTCAAGTTCACGAATTCTTTGTATCAAAACTTGTTTTGCTGTTTGGGCGGCTATTCTTCCAAAGTTTTTGACACTGATCTTTTTATAGATCTTTTGACCTAGGTCTGCTGTTGGGTTTAATTTTCTAGCATCGTTAAGCGAAATCTGAGTCAGTTCGTCGGTCGGATTTTGAACCACATCGAAAACTTGGAATAACTGAATGTCGCCCGTCATAGGATCTATTTTTACCTCGACGTTCTTTGCTGTTCCAAAATTTTTCTTATAAGCGCTAACAAGGGCTTTTTCAAGGATTGATATAATTTCATCTTTAGCTATACCTTTCTCTTGTTCAAGTTGATCAAGTGCTTCTAAAAGGTTTATGTTCATCACTTTCACCTCCTTCATTAAAATTCAACTTGTAATTTTGCTTTCTTTATTTGCGACAGTTTAAGAATTATCTCACCCTGTTCAGTCTCAACTTTCAATGAATCTCCTGTTAATTCACCTATGTGTCCAACTACTGCTCCTCCTTCGTTTAGCCAAAACTTTGCCAGTTTTCCAGCAAAGCGTTTATAATCCTCAATTCCTCTCAATGGTCTGTCAAGCCCTGGCGAGGAGACTTCGAGGATATAGCTTGAAGGTATTAATTCTTCATGAAGGTCCAGATACTTTCCAACCTCGTTTGACACTTTCTCACATTGTCTTATGCTGACGTACCCATTCGGATCATCTATAACTATTCTCAGAGTCCATTTTCCTTTTTCTTTTCTGAACATCATTTCAAAGAGTTCAAGTCCTAGACCTTGAAGTATATCAACCACAACGGGTCTAAGTTTCTCCACTACGTCCTCCATAGGGACACCTCCCTTATTGAAAAACCGGGACTACTGTCCCGGTACCTTTTCCTGGCGGAGAGGGTGGGATTTGAACCCACGGATGGGTTTTGCCCACCACACGCTCTCCAGGCGTGCGCCTTAGACCGCTCGGCCACCTCTCCACAAAATGTAGAACTTCGGTTACTTTATGAATTATACATATAATTTATACCACATTAGTAGCAAATGAGCAAGACCAGAGTGGATAAAACAGTGTCTATGTGTGGTTTAACAAAACATAGGGTATGACGAACTACATATTTTTGATATGATAGTTTAAAATAATTATACTAAAACTTGATTTTTGTAAAGTATAATATGGTATATTCCAAGTGAAGGTTGTAATGGGGGTGGTTTCGTGTCAGGCGTGAAGTTCAGCAGGAGAAACTTGTGGTTATTCGTCAGTGGCAGATTTGAATCTCTTTTGGGATGGGCTGCGTTGATGATTGCTTTGCCGTTGTATGTTCTTGACCTAACAGGTTCTGGTACTATGATGGGAATTTTCGCACTTGTTGGAAACCTACCGAGGTTTTTCGTTCTTCCTTTTGCTGGTGTTATTGGTGATAAGTTTAACAGAAAACATTTGATGGTTTATCTTGATTTAGCAAAAGCAAGTGCGCTGATAATTGCTTACATTTTTGCAATAACCAATCTGTTAACCTTGCCGATTTTACTTGCTTTTTATGCGATCTTTGGAATTATAAGTGCTCTTTTTGACGCACCAACTTCTGCTATGCTTGCCGATTTGGTCGAACCTGAAGGTCTGAGAAAAGCAGCATCTTTAAATTCGGCAGCTAATTCAATTGCTCAAATAATTGGCCCTGTTGCTGGTGGTTTGATTTATGGTACAGCCGGGATAAAGAATGTCTTGCTTTTCACAGGATTTTTCTATCTCCTTTCGGCTTTAAGTGAAATTTTCATTCGATATGAATACAAAAAATCGGATGGTAAAATCAAGGTCTTGAGAGAAATTGCATCTGGTCTCAAATTCCTCGCCGGGCATAGAGGCTTGAAATTCCTTTTTTCTTTTGCGGCTATAATAAATTTCGTGGCTGCACCTTTGTTTGCAGTCGTTTTTCCATATTTGTTCAGACAAGAACTTGGTTTTTCAGCACAACAATTTGGTTTACTTGAAACAGTATTCATGCTTGGAACACTTATCGGAAGCACTCTAGTTGGTACCATCTTTTCAGGATCAAGTTCCAAGAAATTAGTTGTTTCTGGTTTGATCCTTCAATCTTTACTTGGCTGTATTATGTCAATAGTGCTTTGGCAAATGAGATCTAGTGGCATAAGTTTAGTTCTGGCAGTTTCATATTCCTCTCTTCTTCTCATGGGAATCCTGAACATGATGATAAACATTCCAATCGGTGCGAACCTGCAGATGCTTATTCCATCAGAATTGAGATCGAGAGTATTGTCGATCTTAAGCTTGATCTCAAGTGGTTTGACCCCGGTGGGATCATTAATTGGAGGTGTTCTGATAGATAGGGTGAATCCGTTCTTGTTTCTTGTTTTGCTTAATTTGATAATGTTTGTCATTTCATTGGTTTTTGTTTTTGTTGCGCCAAGTGAATCTTTTTTAGCACCAAAGGTTCATGAAACGGTCAATTGAACTAAAGAAATTGTACAATATTTCTGAGGTGATCACTATGAGGACTAACAAAGACAAGCTTGTCATGATCTCTATTCAAGGTGGAATTGTAAAACCTGAACACTCAGGAAGACATTCTGTTGCACATGATGGCACACCGTTTATGCTACCAGGTACAGGGGGGATTACTTACAACGTTAGAGTTGGAGATCCTGTCTTCGGCTGGGCTGCCGATCATGTTGAACCAGGGGTTTCGACGATTTTAGATCAGGAAAAAAGAGAGTCGCCAACCAATCGTGGTTATAACTTTTACGCATGTATTGGAAATGAAGCAAGAGTTATCACAGGAGATGCAAAAGGTGCAAAAGGTGTAGTGACAGGTCATCATGGTGGAGCAGAGCACGTATTAATCGATTTCGCTGAAGAGGTTTTGGAGAAACTCACGCTTGACGACAAGATTCTTATAAAAGCCTTTGGACAGGGGTTAAAGTTGCTTGATTATCCAGATGTACATGTTTATAACATTGATCCAAATCTTTTGGAAAAACTTGGGATAGTAGAAAAAGGTGGAGAATTACATGTTCCAGTTGTTGCAGTTATACCGTCGTTTTTAATGGGTTCAGGCATAGGTTCTACAAGTATGGGAACTGGTGATTATGACATAATGACTGCTGATGAAGTAACAGTGAAGGATCTTGGCCTGGACAAACTTCGTTTTGGTGATATAGTTTATATTCAAGATCATGATAACATTTTTGGAAGGTGTTATAGAAAAGGTGCTGCAACAATTGGTGTGATAATTCATAGCGATTGTAAATACGCTGGGCATGGACCTGGTGTGACAACATTTATGAGTTGTGCCAAACCAATTCTAAAGCCAATGATTTCTTCTGATGCTAACATAGCAAAGATCCTTAAGATTGGGAGATTTGAAGAAAAATAAAAAAACCCCCACGATTTGGTGGGGGGCTTCTCATCAAAAACGATAGTTAAATGTGAGATTTATGGGAATTATCATAGACTGAGCTACTACATTTCTAGTTGTAATGTATAAGTCGTAGAATCTCACACCACCACCAGCACTTATTGAAAAATAATCTGTAAGCACTTTTGCGAATTCAACAGAAGCAAAGTAAATTCTACCCTCAAAAAACCCTTCACCTGCTAAACCAATTGCCGAAAGGTTGGTAGTTGGCCCCAGTATGACAAAGAGTAATCCTCCTGAAACTCTGACAACAGACTCAACTTGGGGGAGATCAAAGCTAAAAGCCGTTGATAAACCAACACCAAAAGCTGTAGAGTACAGAGAGCCGAAGTCAGTTTGCAAGGCAAGATTATCAAAGCTGGTAACTGCTCCTATCCTCAATCCTGTTTCAAGTCCATATTCTAGTGTCGCATAACCACCATAAGCGGTCCCAAACTTGATAGGTTTTTCACCTTCAGCAATAACTCTGTTGTAAACCGAAGAACCAAAAAAATTTGTAGCTGAAAAATATCCAAAAGTAGATGCAAAGACTTGGCTGGATATAATTATTATTGTTAGAAAGAGAATACCTTTCACCTTTGTTCCCCCTTTCACTTAATGAAGGATTTAGTAAAGTTTATTCAGAATATCGCATGCAAGCGAAACATTGTTCTTCAAGAGAGCAATGTTCGATTGAATCGTTTTCCCCTCAGAATACTCTGCCACTTTTGCCAGCAGAAATGGTGTCACTTCTTTACCCGTTTTCCTTGAATTTTTCAAATCCAATATAGCTTTCTCTTCCCATTTTTTTAAGTCTTCGTCATCTATTTTGTATTGCTCTGGAATCGGGTTGAAAACCAAAACGGAACCAGGTAGATCAAATTTCTCCTTTGTCTTGAAAATCGACACTACTTCGTCCACATCATCCACTCTTTTGATATCTATATCAACGGCTTTCGCGTAGAATGCCGGCAGTTTGTCCGTTCGAAAACCTAGAACCGTAACCTCAAGAGTTTCAAGCATTTCAACAGTAGCTTTCAGATCCAATATTGATTTTGGCCCGGCACTGATGACAATCATTCTTGTTCTAGACAATTCAACTAGATCTTGGGATACATCCCATTTCTCAATACTGTGAACACCACCTATTCCACCAGTTGCAAAAACCTTTATACCATAGCTCGAAGCAATTCTCATTGTTGCACTCACTGTGGTTGCACCCCAGAGTTTCTTGACTAAAACGTATGGGACTTCTGCCACACCAACTTTCAAAACATCCTGTCTCGTTCCAATCTGCCGGATTTCTTCCTCGCTTAAACCGACTTTTATTATTCCGTCAACTATGCCAATCGTTTTCGGGTTGCATCCTTTGTCACGAGCAAGTTTTTCGAGTTCCAGTGCAACTTGAACATTAAATGGTTTTGGTAATCCATGAGCTATAACGGTTGATTCTAAAGCCAAGGTTTTTTCCACTTTTTCACCATCCTTCATAGTGAATTCTCTCAGGTTTGAATTTTTCAGTTGGTCTTGGCTGTTCTGCAGGATAGCCTATTGCTACAATCGAGAATGGAATTATGTTTTTTGGGAGGTTAAAAAGTTTCTTCAGGGCGTCGACTCTTTCCTCGTCAGGATACACACCACACCAGACGCTTCCAAGCCCAAGTTCGGTGGCTCTTATGAGAATATTTTCCGTAGCAGCCGAGCAATCCTGCGGCCAAAACTTTTCGGATTTCAGAAGAGATAATTCACAGCAAACAATTATACATACAGGTGATTCAGAAACCATTCTTGCATAAGGATGCACTTCGGCTATCTTCTGCCTTTTAAGTTTATCCCTTATCACTATAAAATGCCAAGCTTGCTGATTCCATGCCGAAGGAGCACACATCGCAGCTTTCAAGAGCTCTAAGATCTTTTCGGGTTCGACTTCTCTTTCTTGATATTTGCGAATGCTTCGCCTCTGGCAAATGAAGCTCATTCGATTCCCCCCGAGTTTTATTTTACACGACTCGGCTGAGAATTTTTTTTACAAGCAAAAAAAGCAAAGCGTTCGCAATGTTCTAAAGTTTCGAACCATCGGAATAATCACTTTTTTCAAAAGTTTCCTGCTTCACTTTATTAGCCCAAGTAATTTTGGTACGGCCATAGTTATGGCTGGGACGAAGGTTATCAAGAAAAGTGAACCAATCATAGCAATGTAGAGCGGTATCATAGCTATCGCAGTTTTCTCTATGGTTGTTTTTCCAACCGCGCAGCCGGTGAATAAGGCATTTCCAACGGGAGGTGTACAAAGCCCTATTCCAAGATTTATCATCATGATTATTCCAAATTGTTCTGCGGAGACGCCCATACTACGTACAAGTGGTAGGAGAATTGGTGTCATGATAACTATTAACGGTGCCATATCCATCACAAGTCCAAGAATCAGAAGTAGTACATTTACCATCAGAAGTACTGTGAGTTTACTGGTGCTCACCGAAAGAATAGCGCGAGCCAAATAAGTCGGTATCTGAAGGTACGCCATGATATAGCTAAATGCCGTAGCATTTGCTATCAAGAACAAAACCATGGCTGCTGTTCGAGCTGATTCCTTAAAGATGTTTGTCAGAATCTTCCAGGATCTACCTTGCTTGTGAAAAACTAAGCCAAGAATCAGAGAAAGAACAGCACCAAAAGCCGAAGCTTCAGCTGCCGTAAACCATCCAAATATGATCCCGCCAGCTGTGATCAAACCAACAAGCAAAACAGGTATGGATCTTGCAAGAATCCCAGGTATTTTTTCCTTGGGAACTGGTTCACCTCTAGGAAAGTTTTTCAATCTAGCGAGTATGAAGATCACAGCCATTTGACTCAGTCCAAGAATTATTCCAGGCAAATAACCGGCTGCGAAAAGTGTTCCTACCGAAACTCCTCCGGCTGCCATCGCATAAATAATCATGTTTTGACTAGGTGGGATTATTATTCCTTGTATTGAGGTGGTAACGGTCAGCGCTGTTGAGAACTCTTTCGAATACCCTTGTCTTTCCATCATTGGAATTTCAACAACACCTAAAGACGCCACATCCGCGACAGCTGATCCTGAGATTCCGCCAAAGAGCATGCTCGCGAGTACGTTGACATAAGCAAGACCACCTTTAAACCTCCCAACAACAAGGTTTGATAGCTGAATCAAATCATCGGTTAAACCGGTATAGTTAACAGCTTGACCAAGGAGAATAAAGAAAGCTATTGAAGCGAAGGCAAAAGAATTTATACCAAAGATTACTCTTTGGTAAACAGCTGTAACTGGTATTCCAAGATAAAGTGTCGTGAAAACTGCAGACAACCCTATTGCTATTGAAATTGGCATTCCAATTAGGATAAAAAGACCTAGGCTAAGCCATAAAAACAATATTTGTTGAGCTTGTTTTGACATAAGGTAGTTGTAAAAGGGAATTTCCATCCACAGAGTTACAAGAACAAATACAAGAAAGATTATTACGATAATCTTCACCATATTCGTCTTCATTTTTTAAACCACCTCAATATGGTTTTGGTTGCTTTTTCAACAGAAAAAACAATCAGAAGAAACCCACAAACGACACCGGAATAATACATCCATCCGTAGTGAAGCCTTAGAATGGACATTCTTCCAGGTAATTTTGCCATAAATAAATTGCCTCTCACTGTTACTAACGCATAATAGATTATCAAAGCATCTGTAAATAAGCTTATCAGGTCTTTTGCGAATCTTGGCATTGTTGCTATGAAGAATTCCACACGAATATGAAGATTGTCTCTAACGCCAACAGCACTGTTTGTCATTGTAAGCCATAACATGATAACAAGCAAAAGCTCGAGAGACCAGGAAATCGGCTTTAAGAGAATATCGCGAAAGAACAGATCCAAGATCGCAATCAATAGCATCGTAAATAAGGCAGCCGTTCCAAACCATTTTACAGAATGGTCTAACCAATCAAGAATTTTCCTAATTGCGCGCATAAATTTCTCCCACCTCTCGAGTCCAAGCTTTTATACAAGTGTTTGTGTCCAAAACTCTAAGTTAACTTATCACTTCTTTGCTTGTTAGCAGTTCCTGCTAGATATGAATAGTCTTTTAAAATTCTTAAATTACTGACATTTAAGTTCTTTGTACTCTTGCAATCACGTAAAATTTCTCTCTTAAATCTAGGATCTTCTTCAAAGATCCCACCATGTTCTTTGATCTCTTTTCAAAAGTTCATCTGCTTCCTTTGGCCCCCAAGTTCCTGGTTGGTAATTTGGAAAATCAGGGATTTTGTTTGCCCATGCTTCAGCAATGGCATCTACGAATTTCCATGAATATTCGACTTCATCCCAACGCGTGAACAACGTAGAATCTCCTTTCATTACATCAAGAAGAAGTTTTTCATATGCTTCTGGAGAGTTATTGGATATTTCGCATTTCTGGCAAAAATCCATGCTGACAGGTTCGATAATCATCCCAGCCGAACCAGGTATCTTGGCATTGAATTGGAGCTTTACACCTTCCTCCGGTTGTATCTTTATTATAAGAAGATTCGGGAGCAAATTCTTGTATTCCTTGAAATACAGGATACCTGGTAGTGGCTTGAACTGAATGATTATTTGTGTGGATTTTTTCGGCATCTTTTTCCCAGTTCTTAAGTAAAATGGAACTCCTGCCCATCTGAAATTTTCTATTTGCACCTTAAGTGCCACAAACGTTTCCGTGTTAGAATTTGGAGAAACCTTCTCCTCATTTCTGTATCCCACATATTGTCCCCTGACTACGTTTTTCTCAACACTCTCAGGTGTCATGATCTCTAAAGATTTTAAAACTTTCACTTTTTCGTCTCTTATGGATTCTGTATCTAAGCTTGCAGGTGGTTCCATTGCCGTAAGCATTAAAAGCTGCATCATGTGGTTCTGAACCATGTCTCTCAAAGCTCCTGCCTTTTCGTAATATCCTCCCCTGTTTTCTATGCCGATCGTTTCAACAGCAGAAATCTGAACGTTGTCTATGTATTTTCTGTTCCAAATTGGTTCGAAAAACACGTTTGCAAATCTTATAACCATGATATTCTGTAGCATTTCTTTGCCAAGATAGTGGTCGATTCTGTAAGTATTTCTCTCCGTGAAAACGTCGGTTATAACTTTGTTCAACTTTCGAGCTGATTCCAAATTTTCTCCAAAGGGTTTTTCTATAACAACTCTTTGCCACGATGTTTGATTACTTGCCATGGCATGTTTGTAAAGTTTCTCCACGATAACTGCAAAATATTCGGGTGCAACGGCAAGATAGTATATTCTATTTCCCTGAGTACCATACTTTTTGTCCAACTCATTCAAAAATTGTTGCAGCTCTACATATCCGTTGTCGGAGGTAAAATCAAATCTCTTGTAAAATATCCTACTACTCAAGTTTCCCCAAATATCCTCGCTAAAATTGAATCGCGAGTAGGTTTTGACGAATTCTGACATCTCTTTTCTGTACTCTTCATTTGTTTTATTTTTTCTACCTATAGCCACCAAAGCAAAGTTTTCAGGCAAAGTGTTTTGATATTTTAAATTGTAAAGAGCCGGTATCAATTTTCTGCGAGTTAAGTCTCCTGTTCCACCAAATATAACCATCAAATTTGAAAACTTTTTATCTTCCACGTTTATCACCTCATGTTCAGCTGCTTTATCGAGAAGTTAGACTCGTTCTTTGTAGGTATGAACAATGCTTTGTAATCTTGCTTTTATAGTATCTTTTAATATATTGTACACACCGCTCGCGGGTGGTACAAATTTCAAGTGTGACTGGGGAAAAGCATATGAAATTAGCATACAGTACATTGTTTGTTACTTCATTGGAGTAGAATCAAAAGAGATTGGCTATGTTCGTGGTAGTCAAAATTTTAATCCTGCTTTATCAGAACCGCTCTGACTGGAGCTGCCTCTGCTCCTTTTATCTTGAGAGGAACAGCAAATAGAAAGTATTCGCCTTCTTCTACATCTTTTAACCTTAAACCCTCTAGAATCACTATGCCTGATCCAAGAAGAATCTTATGGGTTTCATGGCCGGGCTGATCTCTTTCAATGCCCAAAGCATCGATACCAACTCCGATTACACCTTTTTGCCTTAAAAATTCCGCGCCACTTTTTTCAAGATACACAAAATTAAAATCAAAATCCTCCCTAAGAGAATTTCTCGTTTTAAATATTACAAAATCTCCCCTTTCGATTTTTTTACTCTTCAAGTCTTCCTTTGTAATTTTGTCCGTTAAATGAACAAAGTCAAAGACCTTACATTTGGTTATAACCTTTGCAAGATCTATGTTTTCTACAGTATCTCCTGTACTAAGCATGTGCAGCGGAGCGTCAATGTGTGTTCCGGTGTGCATATCCATGCATATGCGTGATTCTGTTATATATTCTTGCTGAACTGTAATAACTTGTTTTGGTCTTTTTTCTTGTTTGTTTTTGTACACAGTCATACCTTCATGAATTTCCATGGAAATATCGTATATCTTCACTCTTTGATCCTCCCGTTAAGAACTTAAGTTTAAGGGGGCAAGTGTGCCCCCTGGATTATTTCGTCTTGATTATCGCATCGATTATGTTTTTGTGTCTTTCATACTGTTTATACAATGGTTGCACTGCATCCTGGAAGCGTTTGAATTCTTCGGGCGTCAAGTAGTACAAGTTGACTCTATTTTTGATTTTTTCAAGACTAATTTTCTCACGTTGTTCCCACAGTTTTCTTTCATACAACGAAGCCGCATGTGCAGCTGTTTTGATTATCAATTGGTCCTCTTTCGATAAAGAATTCCACACAGCTAGGTTCATGAACAATATCTCTGGGACCATTGTATGCATATCGAAAGTATAGTGTGGTGCTACTTCAAAGTGACTAGCAGATTCGTAAGATGGGATGTTGTTTTCAGCACCATCTATTACACCCGTTTGAAGTGCGCCGTAGACTTGGCCATATTCCATCACTATAGGTGTTCCACCAAGTAGCTTTATCATTTCAACAAAAACTGGAGCGTTTTGAACTCTTATTTTCAATCCCTTTATGTCTTCCAACTTTTGGATGGGTCTTTTTGTGGTATAAAAGCTTCTTGCTCCAGAATCGTAAAAAGTAAGACCAATTAACCCAGCCGACTTCATCGATTCTAATAGTTGTTCTCCTATCGGGCCGTCTAGAACTTTCCAGTAGTGTTCTTTGTCTCTAAACAAAAAAGGAAGTGACAGCACACTCAGTACGTCTACAAAAGAAGAAAGTGGTGCAGCGTTAGTTCTGTTGAGTTGAATGATCCCAGCCATTGTTTGTTGAATAGTTTCTGTTTCGCCTCCAAGCTGACCTCCGTATAGAACTTGGATGTTGATTCTTCCATTAGTCATTTTACGAACAGTTTCAGCAAAGAAGATGTTGGCCTGAGTTGTAGGATAATCGAGTGGGTGAACCTCTGCCATTCTCCAAGTCACGCTGCTGGAAAAAGTCAAGATAGTGACTAAGACAATCAGCAGCACCAATATCTTCCTCACAAATAACACCTCCCCGAAATTAAAGATAGGAAACAATATCCTTAGTTTTTCCCCATTGTTATTCATTATTATAAATAAACATATTCTGCACTGTCAAATTTTTTTCGACAGATTAATTTCTGAATTTCGATTTCTCGCAAAGAGTTCAAGTGGTTGCGCATCTTTAATCATCGTTTTTTGTTTAATGCTTTAAGTTTTTGCCTTATTGTTGCGACTCACACTACCACCTATCATAGAGAAAATCAATATTGCCATTCCTATTAGTTGGGATAGAGAAAATCTTTCTGACAGAATGGCTGCTGAAAAAATGGCTGCAAAAACAGGTTCGCCAACATAAATGAGCGCTGCCGTGTTTGATCCTACTTCTTTTTGATACTTTAATTGCACCCAGACGGCAAAAATTGTGGCTGTAATGGCTGTAAAAATTAGAACGAAAACAAAACTAGCGGTAATACCTAACACTTTTCCACCAAGTGGTACAAGCAGAAAATTCAAAATCGATGTCAACAGGAGTTGTGGGATAAGAAGAGAAAGCTCATCGTTGTTAGTTTTAGTGAAATGAGTTATCAAAACAACATGGATAGCGAAGCAGATAGCGCAAATCAGTGTCAGAAAATCACCAAAGTTGAATGGATCGCGAGAAGGATCATTCAAAAGGTACAAACCAAGTATGGAACTTGCGAAGGCTGCAAGCTGCAGAATAGTTGGTCTAGATTTCTCAATGAAGTAAGAGAATAAAGGAACAAGCGGTATATAGAGAGAAGTTATGAAGCCACTTTTGGTCGAAGAGGTAATCTTCAAACCACTTGTTTGTGTTGCATATGCTATTGCCAAAAAGAATCCCAAGATAAGTCCATGCTTCCACGTTGACTTATTTCGAAAGATGACAATAGAAAGAATTGTTGCAGCTGCAAACCTGCAGGCATTGTAAAAAAAAGGATTTGCATTTCCTATAACAATTTTTTGTATGGGAAAAGTCAAACCCCAAACAACCGTGACAGTTAGTATCAGCAAAACAGCTCTAACTTTTTTCATATACTCATCATTGCACTATTTCTTGGGATTATTCTGGTTTTCAAAAGAACCTTGTTTTCAACCTGATCTTCGGTGAGTAGTTTCTGTATAATTTCGGCGCAGAACTTACCATCTTCCTTTGTCATATATTCCACAGTGGTGATGGAAGGGCTAACAAACTGTGAAAATTCAAAATTTCCATACCCAACCACCGATATTTGATTTGGAACGTTCAAACCTTCTTCAGTGAGAATGGAAATCGTTTCAAGTGCAATTCGATCGTTGGAACAAAGCACAACTTCAGGCAAAAAAGAAAGATTCATTATACCTTTTTCACCATCTACTTTGAGAAATTCATACTTTTCTATTCCGTGTTTGAACATTACTTTAATGAAAGTTGTGTACATTCTGTAAGCTCTGTAATTCGACAATTCTTCACTTAAAAGCGCAAACGATCTTTTGCCGACCGAAATGAATTGCTCCAAAAGCTTTTTCACAGTGTTATCATGGTCAAAGAAGATGCTATGCCCGTCTGTCTCACAACCAATTTGAAGGGATATTCTGTTGTCTCTTACCAAATGTTCAGAGAGCAATACAATGAAATCAGCATAGGTGTTCTCGAGGCTTGTAGATAAATTGACATGAACACCGAATTCATCAAGTTTCTCCACGATAGCGGTGAGCAGCCTCAAGATAGGTTCTGTCCATTGTCCAACGACTATAGATATTTGTTGAAGTTTTTTTCTGAATGACTGCGCCACCTTGCTTGGTTGGAAGTTGAGCTGCTTGACAGCTTCTAGAACCTTCTCTTTTAGATAGGAATTGACGGTATCTTTGCCATTTAAAACCCTAGAGACAGTTGAGATGGAAACTCCAGCAAGTTCAGCAACATCGCGTATTGTTGGTTTTCCCCTCAAAAGTTCAACCCCCCACGGCATCTTTTCGTTTTGATAATTTAGTCTCTTCTTCCAAATAATCCAGCCAGAAATAACATTCTGAGTAATTGAAGTGCAGCCATTGCTGTAGCAGCAACATAGGTAAGTGCTGCTGCCCCAAGAACTTTCTTAACTCCTACAAGTTCCTCTTCAGACATCATAATGTTTTCGCGCAGAATCTTGATGGCTTTCCTGCTGGCGTCATATTCCACTGGTAGCGTCACCAAGCTGAAGAAAACAGCCAATGAAAATAAAAGTATTCCGAGTTGCCAAAGTGCTGGTAAAGCAAAGATTATGCCTATCAAGAACAAAATCCACGCAAGAGATGAACCAATACTTGCCACTGGCGCAAGAATCGTCCTGAATACTAATAACGGATGTCTTTGAGCATGCTGAATAGCATGTCCAATTTCGTGAGCGACTACTCCTAACGCTGCAACAGAACCACTAGAATAGGTTGATGCAGAAAGTCTTACGACTTTGCTTCTCGGATCATAATGATCAGTGAGATGACCGGGCATTGGTTCGACCCTAACATCGTAAATGCCAGCGTAATCGAGCAGTCTCATTGCTAGTTGGCTACCGGTGAAACCAGTGCTAGACCTGAATTTCGAATATTGTGAAAAGGTCATGCTCACTTTAATCTGAGCCCAAAAAGCGAGTAGCAAAGCTGGCAACAGTAAAATGAACGTTGGATCGTAAAAGAACATCTAACCACCTCCTTTTTTAGGACGTTGAAATAAGTTGCAATGTTCAGATTGTATGAATGAATAAACCACTTTTTAACTTCGGCTCAAACCATGTAGATTTTGGTGGCATTATTTTTCCAAAATCCGAGACCTTTATGAGTTCCTCAATAGATGTTGGATACATCGCAAAAGCAACAGCCCATCCGTTCTTGTCTACATAATCTTCAAGAGCCTTTAAACCATGTACTCCACCTATGAAGTCAATTCTTTTGTCTGTCCTAGGATCCTTTATTCCCAGTATTGGTGAAAGCACATGCTCTTGAAGCAAACTTACATCGAGGCTTTTGATTGGATCTAAGGTATCTATGACTTCCTCTTTGATCCGAAGAACATACCACTTATTTTGGAAATACATTCCAAACTCATGGCGTTTAGTAGGTTTGTAAGGCTTTTGTTGAGCTTCTTTAATTTCAAATTTTTCTTGCAAAGCCTTTATGAAACTCTCTGCATTCAAACCGTTCAGATCTTTGACAACTCTATTGTAATCGTAAATTCTAAGATGTGTGTGTGGGAAAAGAACTGCAAGGAAATAATTAAACTCTTCTTCGCCTGAGTAATTACCTTGTTTCTCACGTAAAGTAAGTGCAGATCTTACAGCCGCAGCCGCCCTATGATGTCCATCAGCTATGTAAAAACTTTCAACAGCTTCGAAGGATTTTTTAATTGCTTCAATCTTCGATTTGTTTCTAACAACGTATATCATCTGTCTAATTCCATCTTCGTCATAAAAATCATACTCTGGTTCCTTGGTAGTTTCCTCTGTTATCATTCCATCTATTTCCTCGGCGGATTTGTAGAACAGAAAAACTGGGCCAGTTTGCGCTCTAAGATGAAGTATGTGTTTTACTCTTTCATCTTCCTTATCCTTCCTTGTTAGTTCATGCTTTTTTATTTTGTTGGAAAGATATTCATCAACTGAAAAAGTTGCGACAAGACCTATTTGAGTGTGATCTGGTGACACTTGTTTGTAAACATAGAAAAGTGGTTCTTCATCTTTGATGAATATTCCTTCTCCAATCATTCTTTCAAGGTTTGCTTTTGCTGCTTGCAAGGCTCTTTCATCACTAGACTCAATTGGTTCATCGAAGTTTACCTCAGGTTTGTTGATTTGATAAAAAGAATAAGGATTAATTTTGAAGATCTTTCTTGCCTCATCTGAATCGATTACATCGTATGGTTTTGCAGCAACTCTAGCTGCAAATTCCCTCTTTGGTCTAACTGCCTTGAATGGGCGAACGATCATCCAGTTCTACCTCCTTCAAGTAATGCTCTTGTTTTTCGAACATTTCCTTTGATTTTACATCCTTCATTTCATGCTCGTAACCGGCAATATGTAGGCAGGAGTGTATCAAAACTCTAAAAAGTTCGCGCTCAAACGGTTGTTTATACTTTAAAGAATTTTTCTTGACTGCGTATGGGCATACGAAAACTTCAGCATAAAGATCTTCATCTTTGTAGACAAAACTCAGCACATCTGTTGACGAGTCAACAAATCTATAGTTTTTATTTAAAGTTCTCATACGTTTCTCGCCAATGAATATTACGTTCACCTTTACGTCCCCAATTTCCCTACTGAGTATTTTCTGAATCATTTTTTGTATTTTGCGAATTCCCAATCTTGTTCGCGTTTTGTTTATTACTCGAACCGTTGGCAAGTGAGATCACCTTCTTGATTTCTTCCTTTGGATACTCTACTCGCATTCTAAATATATTCACAAGGATTTTGGTGAATTCCTCACCGATAGCTTCGAGATCTTTAAGTGTCAATCCAGATTCATCCAGCTCTCGTTCGTTATATATGCCAGAAATGATTTCTTCCACTAGAACCTGAATTCTTCCAGCAGTTGGGTTTTTCATGCTTCGCGCAGCAGCTTCTACAGCATCTGCAAGCATAATTATACCAGCTTCCTTGAATTGGGGTTTTGGACCAGGGTAGCGAAACTCGTTTTCGCTGATCTCCTCACCCATATTCTTAGCTTTGTGGTAGAAAAATCTTTGAACCCTTGTACCATGATGCTGCGGTATTACGTCCTGGACCAAGATAGGTAAACGATATTTCTTGGCTATCTCCAATCCAGATTTCACATGATCTTGAATTATCAAATGACTTAACTTTGGGCTTAATTCATCATGTGGATTCGCCTCAAAAATGTTTTCTGTATAAAAATATGGCCTTTTTATTTTACCAATGTCGTGAAAATAAGCAGCAGTTCTAGCCAAGATTGCGTTTGCTCCAATTCTTTCCGCTGCAGCCTCTGCAAGGTTTGCAACAACCGTTGAATGGTAATAAGTTCCGGGGGCTCTCAGCGAAAGATTTTTTAAAAGCTGGTTGTTCAGATTCCCAAATTCCATCATACCAACATTGGAATAAATCAAACTTGCGTACTCTATGTATGGCAAAATCCCAAGCGTTATGACCGAAAAAGCAACAGGTGACGCTAATATCACCAAAATTTCTTTCCATTCAAAGTACTTGAATCCGGTGTAAGATACAATGATGAAGTAACCAAAGGAAACAAGAGCGGAATACAAAGCCGTTCTTGCTAATTCCAAACGTTTTCTTGTGTTGCCAGAGGTCACCGCCACTACAATAGCACTCAGGAAAACCGCTGGGAAGTTTTGAGGTTCGCGCAAAAGTATATAATTTATAGAGAAAAACATTGAAAGTCCTACAGCTAGATCTTTGCTGATCAACAATGAAATGAGAGCAACTGGAATGAAAAACAAGGATGCGTAGCTTCCAAGTTCTATTTCGACAAATCTTGCCAGTAATGTTCCCAAAAGCACAACACTCAACAGGAGAAAAGAATAAGATTTATGCAAAGAATAAGGTTTCACGTCGATTTTTTGCTTGACAAACAAAATCCAAACAGCTGCAGCTGTGAAGTATGTGCCGAAAAGTGAGATCGAAACAGAAAAGTTTGGGATCTTAAGAAGCAAAATTGCGAAAAAAACGACGACGAGATCTAACCAATTTCTTTTGATAAAATCACGGATTTTTCTCATATTTTTTCCTTTCGTATTCTTCGTAAGCTTTAATTATATCCTTTACAACAGGATGTCTCACCACGTCCAATTCGGTTAAATAAACGAATTTTATACCGTTGATTTCCTTGAGGATTTTCTCACATTCAAGAAGTCCCGATTGGTTCCTGTCTATATCAAGCTGGGTTACGTCACCTGTTATAACAGCCTTAGAATTGAAGCCAATTCGGGTCAAAAACATTTTCATTTGTTGGTGAGTAGCATTTTGCGCCTCATCCAGTATTATGAAGCAGTTGTTCAAAGTTCTTCCTCTCATGAACGCAAGAGGAGCAATTTCGATTATACCTTTCTGCCTATAGCTGTAAAATTTCTCGGCGGGCATCATATCAAGTATTGCGTCGTATATCGGTTTTAAGTATGGGTCAACCTTCTCAACTAAATCTCCTGGGAGGAAACCAAGCTTTTCTCCTGCTTCAACGGCTGGTCTCGTCAGTACAATCCTTTGAACTATGCCGGTTCTTAGATAATCAATAGCCATTGCGACTGCAAGGTAAGTTTTACCAGTTCCAGCGGGTCCAATCGCGAATATTACGTCGTAATTTTTTATTGCTTCGATATATTCTACTTGCCCGGGTGTTTTTGGTCTTATCCTTCCTGCTACCAACATCTTGCCGTTCGAAGTCTGTGTCTGTCGATTGTCAAGTCCACTACAAAAATCTACTAAGGCTTCGAATTCGGTCCAGTCCATTGTGTACCCTTTCCTTGCTGTCGCTATGAGTTGGGACATTATAGTTTCCACAATCGAAACGGCAGATTCATCGTTACCAAATACTGTAATTCTATTACTCGAAATTTCAATGTTTACTGAAAATCTCTTCCTGAGAAACCTAATTTTGTTATCATACTGGCCAAGTACAGCAACCATGTCAACATTTTCAGGAACTTCAAGTGTTTTAAGTGCCAGTTTATACTCACCTCCTGGTTCAATTATACCCCACCGAACGCTGCTGTAACTCATACAAACTAAGATTGATGGATTATACTATTCTTGGTGATGACATGCCAGATTATCCGGTTCAGTATAACAACCCAGGACCTGAGATCAAACTCAGAACAAAGCGTGGTTATCCAAAATTGGGCGCGACTCCTGACGATGCTGGTGTAAACTTTGCTCTTTTCACGAGAAATGGGCGTCGTGTAATCCTTGAGCTTTATCAGAATTACTACGATGATAAACCATCACACAGGTTTGTCTTAGATCCAATCCAAAACAGAACAGGTGACATATGGCACATTTATGTTTATGGTGTTGGTCACGGACAGTACTATGGCTGGAGAGTCGATGGCGAATATGATCCTGTGAGCGGAAAAAGATTCAATGTGAACAAACTTTTGACTGATCCTTATGCTAAAGCAATATCCGGGTCTTATGAGTGGGATGAGGAATGTGTTTATGGATACGACAAGAAGTCTCCGATGAGGGATTTATCGTTTTCTTACGAAGACTCTGCCCGCAGCCCCACTAAATCCATAGTAATAGATGATTCAAAGTATGATTGGTCAGACGATAGACGGCCGAAGATACCATGGAATGATACCATCATTTACGAAATGCACGTTAGATTTTTTACGATTCATCCAAGTTCTAATGTTAGATTTCCTGGAACTTTCCTCGGTATCATCGAAAAGCTGGATCATTTGAAAGAAGTTGGAGTAACTACAATTGAATTAATGCCTGTTTTCGAATTTTGTACCACTGCGAATACAAACATAAATCCATTGACTGGCAAGAGATTAAAAGACATGTGGGGCTACAATCCTTTAGCTTTTTTTGCTGTTACAGGCAACTATTCAGTAGGTATGAAATTAGGGGAACAAGTTTTCCTATTCAAAGACTTCGTGAAAGAGCTTCATAAGAATGGTTTCGAAGTTATTCTCGATGTTGTTTACAATCATACCGGTGAGGGAAACGAACTTGGCCCGACACTATCTTTTAGAGGCATAGACAATGAAATTTATTACATGCTAGATCCAAAGTGCAAGAGATATTACCTTAATTATTCTGGTTGCGGCAACACTCTGAATTGTAACCATCCCGTGGTCAAAGAAATGATCATTGACAGTCTGAGATACTGGGCAACTGAGATGCATGTTGATGGTTTTAGGTTTGATCTAGCGTCGATACTTGGTCGTACTCCAGATGGTAGATGGATTGGTGATTTTTCTCTGTTGAAAGATATAGCAGAGGATGCTATTCTGCACGATTTGAAATTAATTGCGGAAGGTTGGGATGCTGCAGGAGGATACTTTGTAGGGCAGTTTCCAGAAGGTTGGGCAGAGTGGAATGGAAAATACAGAGATGCAGTAAGAAGATTTGTGAGAGGCGATGAAGGAACAGTACCGGAACTGGCAACGAGGGTATCGGGTAGCCATGATTTGTATGCTGGCAGAAGCCCTCATGCAAGTATCAACTTTATAACTTGCCATGATGGTTTTACAATGTACGATTTAGTTAGCTATCGGCATAAACACAACGAATCTAATGGTGAGCAAAACAGGGATGGTGCGGATGAAAACTTCAGTTGTAATTACGGAATTGAGGGTGAAACCAATGATCCGAGAATTCTCAAGATTAGAAAACAACAAATCAAGAACTTTATAACGATCCTAATGGTTTCGCACGGGACCCCGATGATTCTCATGGGAGATGAAATGTGTCGAACTCAGTTTGGTAATAACAACGCTTACTGTCATGACAACGAAATAACATGGTTGGACTGGCGTTTGAAGGAGAAAAATCAAGATATCTTTCGCTTTTTTAAAAAGATTATTGAGTTCAGAAAATCTCATCCTGCTTTGAGAAGACCTCATTTTTTTACAGGCTTACCTACTTTTGCTGGCATACCTGATCTCACGTGGCATGGTGTCAAACCATTTGAGCCTGATTTTAGCTACCATTCGCATTCCATAGCATTCATGATCAGTGGTGCCCCAACGAAAACAGGTGAAGAAGAAGATGTCGATATCTATGTTATACTTAATGAATGGCGAGAGCCTCTCAAATTTATACTCCCTCACATCCACGGTAAAAGCTGGTACCGTGTTGTTGATACTTCATTAGAGCCTCCGGATGATTTTTTGGATGAACCTGAACACGTTGGTTATTTTTATGAAGCACAACCAAGAAGTTCGGTTATTCTAATTGGCAGATGACACGATTTGACAACCTCAAACGTAAATCTCCGGTTGAAAGTGAATATTGAAAGTTGTTTTTTTGGTTATTCGAAGGGGGTGTCTATATGAAGTTTGTTATCGCTTTGTTGCTGAGTTTCTCTGCTTTGTTGGTTGCATTTGTACCTGCGACGGCAGATTATATGGTCTTCGTCAAAGATTTTGGAAAAATCAACGAAGTCTTCCAGATTTTTGAGGATATTCCGGATGAGACAGACGGTTTTGTCTGCTTTTTTGGAAAATTCGTTCTCAATTTTTCAGCCTTCTTTAACCTTTTTGCTGAGGAAGATTTGAGACTATTAGGTGATGCTATTGATTTATCTGTAGTTACAAACAAACCTCAGTGGATAGGTAAATATCTTGAGAGTATCTTGAAAAATTTAACGGTAATCGAAGCAAATGATTTAACCTACTTCTGCTCACCCATAATGGTTGATCACGTTCGAGCAATGCTGAATGGCGAGTTACCTGCTGCGGAATTCCCAATGGATTATTCAATCTATGGTAAGAGTAAATTCATTGTTCCATTTGGCGGTTTGATGCATCTACTGGGTCTTAGTGAAGGGCTTCCTTTATACGATGAATTTATTGTTCAAACCAGTGATGAAACAATTAATTTGAAAGTATTTTCTCATAGGCTCTATCAATATGAATGGGAAATGAACAGATTAAGGCAAAAATTTTTGCCGGAAGCGATGAAATTTCTAAAAGAAGCAGACTTAATCGTTGCAATGCCAGTATGGTTGTTGTCGCAGATACCCCGGGAAATGCTGGAAGAATTCGATCTTGAACTGGACAAGTATCTACCGGCTTTCGAAAAATCAAAGGCCATTTGTTTGAGTTTTTCCCAAGATTTTTCAAAAATGGTCTTCTGTTTCGATTTTCGAGCAGAGGACTTGGAGAGTATAAAAAGTTTCTTCGAGGAGTTGGGGGCTGACGTTAAAGAGAATGAGGATTTTGTTTTCTTGGCTTTGGATGAACTGGAAGGCATTCTTCCGAAAAGTGGTGGTGTAGGAACTATTCTTGCTAATGTGAAACTGGAAGAACTGACCAATTTGGAAACAAATTTACTTGTGAAACTGTATTTCAAGCAAGAAGAATTGTTTGTGAACTTCTCAGCATTCATGAGTCATGATTCTTTGGTAGTACAAGCTGAGATCTCAAAAGATTTTCTTGCAGAAATCCTAGAGGAATTCTCATCCGAGTTTGATTCAGGCTATTATTCTGAGGAACTAAACGTTTTGCAAACCATAATCGATCAAATCGATGAACTGTATTTTTCCTATTCAATCAATCCTCCTATAAGCCTAGAAGAACTGATTGGAATTATGAGCCTTGACGAATTTATCCCAGCTGAGTATTTACGTCGAGTCATCTATGAAAACACTTACGAAAATGGTATATTTACCATCAGAGTTTCAATAGACAGCGACTTAGTTGGCACAAGGTTTTTCAGTCCAGAGGATGTGGAGATCGAGCTTTATATTTTCGTTGACGAAATACTCCTAGATTATGAGAATGGAAGGATAATTTTGGTCAAAAGGTACGAGGAAATTGCTGAGTAAAATATCAGATGAGTATTTCGACAAAGTCCACTGGGATATCTAGGGACTTCTCTATGCTACAGTATTTTGTCTAATCTAGAATATGCTGAGCCATTTTAGTTGCACTTTTGAATTGATTGAAAAATAATTTTTACCATGAGGCTACGCATCAAAATCAATTGAAGTCGGATTTCAGAATTTTTTTGTGTCAGATTCAATCTGAAATGGTTGAGCATTTATCTTTGGAGGTGCCAGTCTCGGTGTTTCTTCCAACTACCAAAGACGAGATGGAAAAACTTGGTTGGAAAGAACTGGATGTGATCTTTGTCACAGGTGACGCTTATGTTGATCATCCATCTTTTGGAGTGGCTCTACTTGGACATTATTTAGTTTCGAAAGGCTATAAGGTTGGTGTTATTGCTCAACCAGACTATCGAAATGAAAAGGATATCACACGGCTTGGCAGACCGAGACTTCTTTTTGGTGTCACCGCGGGTAACGTGGATTCAATGGTTGCGAATTACACCGCATCTATGAAAAGGAGAAAAAGCGATGAATATACACCTGGAGGTGTAAACAACAGAAGACCCGATCGTGCTGTTATTGTTTATTGCAATCTTATCAAAAGGTTTTTCCCAAAAGTTCCGATCATCATAGGCGGAATAGAAGCGAGTCTGAGAAGATTTTCCCATTATGATTGGTGGTCTGACAAGGTCAGAAAATCGATCCTTGTCGATTCAAAGGCAGATCTACTTGTCTACGGCATGGGTGAGAAAACTTTGCTCAGTATTGTTGAGATTTTGAGTCGCATGGGAGATATTGAAAAATGCAAAGATTTGAGAGGAATAGTTTACTGGACAGCCAAGAAACCAGAAGTTGGTGTGGAGTTGCCAAGTTTTGAAGAAATAACAGAAGTCAAAGAGTCTTACGCGAAAGCCACAAGAATGCAACTTTTTTTGACTGACCCATTTAGAGATACTATCCTTTATCAGAAGCAAGATAGTCGCTACGTTGTTCAAAATCCGCCCGAGTTTCCTCTTGAACAAGACGAATTGGACAGACTTTATCTACTTCCTTTTGAAAGAAAAGTTCATCCTTATTATGAATCTCAGGGACATGTTCCTGCTATTGATATGATAAAGTTCTCAGTTACAGCCGTCAGAGGTTGCTACGGAATGTGCTCTTTTTGTGCATTGACACATCATCAAGGTACGCACGTTGTTTCAAGAAGCGAGGAATCTATTATTGAAGAAGTGAAAATTCTTGTCAAGCACACTGATTTTAAAGGAACAATTAGTGATATAGGTGGGCCAACGGCAAACATGTATGGATCAGTGTGTAATGTTAGGAATGAAAAAGGACAATGTCAGAAATTCTGCCTCTATCCAAAGATTTGCTCCTCTTCGAGTCCTAATCATGCTAGGTTTATCAATTTGCTCGAAAAAGTGAGTTCTATCCCTGGGGTAAGGAATGTTTACGTTTCTTCCGGTTTAAGACATGATTTGATTTTAGAAGATAAAGATCATTTAGTTGTGATACGAAAGCTTGTTAAATTTACTCCAGGTCAATTGAAACTTGCACCAGAGCACGCACATCCTGATGTTCTAAAATTGATGCGAAAACCGCCAGTTGAATTCTTTTTGAGATTCAAAAGAATTTTTGAAGACGAGGCCAAAAAGCAGGGACTAAAAAGGTACGTCGTTGGCTATTTCATTGTTGCACATCCAGGAGAATCTCAGGCAGAAAATCACTATTTGCGCACTTTCATAGCAAGAGATCTTGGTTACCGTCCGCAACAAATTCAAATTTTTACTCCTTCTCCAGGTACTGTGAGCACAGCTATGTATTACGCTGGCATGGACCCAATCACAGGGCAACGAGTTTAT
>JBEPZZ010000019.1:0-30265 GCA_041640575.1 Pseudothermotoga sp.
AACCACAAGTTTTTGATCTTCTTCCGAAAGTTTGTCAAAACTGGGTTTGTACATTGTTACCCATCCAACTCCGCAAAGATGATTGGTTATGGTTAAATATGATTGAACTTCATAAAGCTTGAATGATTCAATTTGCGTCAAATCTCCTTCGGAAGCTTCTGCCCTTCCTTCTTTCAAAGCGCTGTAGAGTTCGGGTAATGGAACAGTTACTGGTGATGTCCCAATGGCTTCCCAGATTTTAACCCACGTTGGTACGACGGGTAATCTCAGTTTAATGCCCTGAAGATCCTGTAGGGATGTTATAGGCTTGTTTGATGTAAATTGCCTATACCCGCGGTAGACAGTTCCAAGACTGATCATATTACCTTTTTCAGTGATCAGTGTTTTTGCTTTTTCTCCTATTGGTCCATTCCAAACTCTGAGGAAATGTTCATAGTCTTTTATGACAAATGGTGCGTTAACAAAGAAATATTGCGGTGCAAAAACCTCAACTGGTCTACCACCTGTGAATTGCAAATCTGCTGCACCAGAGGAACAAAGGTTGTTCGCTTCTTCCTCTGAAACTTGACCAGCAGAAATCTCCACAGTAATTCTCTTACTGGTCTTTGCTTCGACTAATTCTTTAAATTTTTCAGCAGCCTCAACCAAAATATGACCTCTTTGGAATGGGGACACAGCTTTGAGCACGACTTGTTGAGCAATTGCTGAAAATGCTAATAACTCAAATATAACCAAAATTGCGGCTAGTTTTCTCACAAGCACCCCTCCCTATCTAAGGGAAGTTCACCTTCCCCACGGTTTTATCCCCGTCATAAGAGTCTTATTTTCTTTCCCTCTTCTGCGGATAGATAGGCTGCGTACATTATTTTGCAAGATTCCTTTGCAAGTTCAAATCCACTTAACGGGTCTTTGTCATGCAAGATAGCTAAAGCAAAATCTTTCATTTCTTGTGGATAGCCTCTTGTCCAAAATTCATCGGCAGATGGGAAACTATAACCTGCCTTCGTTTCAAGCTTCTCAGATATGTATTCGTTGCCCCACACCAGCTCGTTTGGACCATAGGCAACTATCGAATTATTGGGAGTAATGTTTGCAATTATCATACCAGTTGAGCCATATATTTCCACTTTGTTTTTAACCCCGCCAAGGCTCACATCTGTGGAAAAGACTGTCGCTTTGGAACCATCCTCAAATTCGATGATTATCAGTGACCAATCTTCTACGTCTTGCCAATCTTTCACAACGTAACAAGGTTTTTCTTTTACTAATTCTGACTTTGTCATAGAAGCAACTTCACCGTAGACAGCGACAGGTCTAATTGGTTTACCATTTCTCGCGATACCCTCAAAAGTTTTCAGGTCAATTACTGCCGCAACTGGATGTGAGCCAAGGCGCATCAAACTACCCCCACCCGAGGTTCTCCATCTGCGAGAATATGCGGCTTGTGAGCCCGAATGACTGCATTCGGCTCTGATATCAAACACAACCATATCTGAGGCTTGAATCATTCTTTTCATCTTCATTATGGCAGGTGCGTATACCCAGTTTTCTGCATACATGAACTTGGCTTTCGATTTTTTCAATAGCTTCTCTATGGATTCGATTTTCTCAAGAACCATTTTGTACATATGGGCCTTTGAAATTTGTGTTCCCACAAATTCCACTTCTGGTTTATCTTCGCCGAAATATCCTGTCAAAGGTTTTTCGCAAATGACGTGTTTTCCATTTTCACAAGCACACTTGATCACTTCATCATGCAGATTGGTTGGAGTACAAACGTCCACAACATCTATCTCGCTACTATTGCAAAGTTCTTCAAAGTTGTCAAAGACCAATGGAATACCATATTGTTTTGCAAAGCGTTCTGCGTTTTCTCTTCTAGAAGCGCAGACCCCGCAAACTTCTATAAGCGTGTCGTTCTCTTCGAATGCAGCCATGTGGATTTTTGCTATAAAACCTGCACCAACCAATCCTACTCTTACTTTCTTCATCTAAATCACCTCACAGAACCAGTAGGAAAGGTTTTACGAATTCCATTCCATTCATTTCGATTTTGATTGTTGGAAAAACAAACGGTTTAGTTATCATGATTGGTCCATCGTGCGTGGCAATGAAGCCGTCTTCAGACTTTGTTCCACTTATCGTTGGATTCCAACAGAAAGCTTGGTTATTCCTTATTATTTCTTCTGTTTGAGGGGTAACTCTAACGTCTCGAGCAAAATAACCCATTGCTCCACCTTGATGATGAAGTTTCCACTCGTTGTGATATCCTCTTTTTTCATATTCTTCTATCGCAGCAAGAACTGGTTCATTCATCCTTCTACCAGGTTTTGTTTTTTCAATCATTATGCATTCAATTTCAACGTTGTTTTTATATTGGTTTATAAGCTGTTCGGTAGGCTTTCCAAAATGAACCATCCTCGTAACAGTAGTTATCAAACCTTTATAGCGTGCGTTTACAGAAACCATTACGAGCCGCTCTATTTTCTTTGTAGTTGGAATTGGATGTCTATATAACTTTGCTCTTTCGTCTGCAGCGACCATGAATCCAGTAGGATCTATTCTGTATTTCCAGAGCTCTTCGCTTATCCTTCCAGCTATCTCACACTCTCTGTCACCTGGTCTCGTGAAGAGTAGGACGCTTTCTAACGCTCTTGAGACTTTTTCTCCAAGGTACATGTAGCGTTCTACCTCGGGTTCTGTGAGTTCGTATCTAAGCTTGTTAACCTCATTTTCGATGTATTTCAAACCCTGAATGTTGACATCGCACCCAACTTCACCATCTTTGATAATATCTCGTACAATTTGCAATTCTTTGTTTTCATACCATTCGAATTCAATCACCTTAAAACCCAGCTCACTTACTTCTTCATCTAACATTCGTGGGGATTCTATCCTGTTGGCAATCACGTAGCATTCATCGGGCGTTACTAGAACCGAGCTCACACCAATTTCCGTTGCTATTCCCACCATGTTCAAACCGCCGGCGGTTATCCATGAGAAATTGGCTTGCTTTTTGAGCAGAATAGCTGATAGTTTCTCGTTTTCCATAAGTTTTCTAACTCTTTTGAGCTTTTCAGCAGTTTCTTGCATTCGATTCATCTTTATGCCTCCTTCTTCTTATAAGAAGTAATTATCGAGCCAACGATTGGAAGAATAGCTGAAACAATTGCTAAAATGAGCAGTGTTAATGATATTGGCCGTTTGAAAAGCACCGTCCAGTCATTTCTGGCTGTTAAAAGTGCTCTATTTAAATTCTGTTCAGCCATAGGTCCAAGAATCATTCCAAGTACAAGTGGTGGCAAAGGAAATCCATATTTCTTCATGAAGTAACCAATAATTCCAAAGGCAATAGCTACTCCAACATCAAAGAAATTGTTTCGCAAGGAATAAGATCCAACAATTGCAAGTACAAGAACTATTGGCATGAGATATTCATCTGGGATCTTCAGAATATTAGGGGCAAAAATTATTGCAAGTAATCCACAGACTAGCATAATAAATTGAATTACAAACCAACCAGCGAAGAATGAGTATATAACATCTGGATGATGGGAAAACAATAATGGACCAGGTTTAACACCTATCAATATCAATGCACCAAGCATCACAGCAGTCACGGCATCTCCAGGTATTCCAAGTGAAAGTGTTGGGACCATTGCCCCACCAGTTACGGCATTGTTTGCGGTTTCGCAAACAGCAACGCCTTCTAGTGCACCTTTTCCAAATTTGTCTTTGTTTTTTGACCAACGTCTAAGTTCGTTATAAGCAAGAAAAGTTGCAATAGTTCCACCTGTTCCGGGTATGACACCAATTATTGTTCCCACGACCGAACCAAAAAGGACAGGAATAAGTAAGGAACGAAACTCATTTCCAGTCAACCAAAAACCTGTAGTTTTAGTTGTTAACTCCGTTTTTTGTCCTCTATCCAGTCTTTCCATCACCTCGGAAATTGCAAAGACACCTATCAGAACTGGTAGGAACTCTACACCATTTGCCAGTTCGTCAATTCCCAATGTCAACCTTATAGTACCTCTGATATTGTCAATCCCGATCATTGCAAGTAGGAGCCCAAAGAGGCCTGAGATAGCACCTTTGAGTAAGCTTTTCCCAGAAACACTTGCTATTATCGTTAGGCCGAAAATTGCTAGTGAGAAATACTCAGCTGGCCCGAATTTCAAGGCAATCTTCGCCAAAAAAGGGGCCAGAAAAATCATGCAAATTCCACTTGTAAGACCTCCAATGACAGATCCTATCAAAGCGGCACTCAGTGCTTTACCAGCCTTGCCTTGTTGTGCCAAAGGATAACCATCGATAGCCGTTGCTGCAGCCGAAGGTGTTCCTGGAGTTCTGATTAAGATCGCAGAAATTGACCCTCCAAACATTGATGCACAGTACATTCCAACGAGCATCAATAAAGCACTTTTCGGGTCAAGATAGTAGGTGAACGGCAAGAGCAGTATTATCCCCATTGAAGAAGTAACTCCCGGAAGTGCCCCCACGACTATACCCCCCAGCACTCCCAGGAGCATTAACAGTAAGTTGGAAGGCAAAAGAGCAGTTTTTAAGCCTTCTATCCAGTAGTTTATCATCATTTCTCCTCCTTATTGGTCACAAAGAAAAAGATGGTAGCGGAACTTTGAAAACGTGGGCGAATATGTAATAAATGACAACAGTACTCGTCATACTGATTAAAATGTTCCATATGATTTTTCTTCCACCAAATATATAAACTGATGCGAAAATTAAAAATGGTGTCAGAACAAGGAAACCCAATTCATCAAGAAAAAGAATGTAAGCAAAAAATACTATACTCAAAGCAACTATTTTTTTCATTATTGACATTTTAAGAACTGGTTGACTTTTGGCTTTTGAAAATAAGCCTTTAATCGCAAGGCTAGTACCACAGATCATCAAACAAATTGTGATCAACCTAGGGAAGTCAGCAGGGCTTAATCCCATTTTTGCTGGTTTGATTTTGAGAGTATCCAAGTAAAAGATCAACCCAAGTAAAAAGACGATCAGACCTGATATGAAGTCACTGCTTCTAAGTCTCATTCGAAAGGCCCCCCATATTTTTATAGCAGAACTATCCCCGCCGTAACAGCGGGGATGATCGGTTATTTATTTTCCATATTTGTTACCAAGTTTCTTTTCTTTCATCAGTTTTTGCCAATAATCATTTTGTTGCCTTACAAACTGAGTAAAGAGTGTTGAATCCATATAAGCAATTATATTTCCCATTTCCTTGGCTTTTGCTTGAAATTCAGGATCATTTATACATGCATAGAAAATTGCTTGCAGCGTTCGAACAATCTCAGCTGGTGTTCCCTTTGGAGCCGCGACTCCTCTCCACATTCCAAGCTTGAAGTTGTAGCCAAGTTCAACAGTGGTTGGTGCATCTGGAAACACAGAAAGTCTTTTCTCACCCAGTACCGCCAGCACCCTAAGTTGACCAGCTTGAACGTTGGTAACACCTTCAGGCGCTGCCGCCATTACTGCATCAACATGTCCACCCACCAGAGCTGTAACAGCTGGCCCGCCGCCTTCAAATGGTACGTGTACAAATTTGACACCAACAAAATCCTCAAATGCAACTGCTACAAGATGGTTTCCTCCACCAGCTCCACCGTTTCCCATGGTTATCGTTTCAGGATTAGCTCTTGCTGCGTTAAGTAAATCTTCCAAGGTTTTGTACGGAGAATTAGCATTCACCAAGATGTAGCTAGGATCGTGCACAATGTTAACAACTGGTACAAAATCATCGATAGTGAATTTCACTTCATCCCAGTGCATCTTGGCAAGTATCGGAAAAGCAAATGATAGAAGCGTGTAGCCATCTGGTTTTGCTTTCAAAAATTCCATTGTTCCTGTAACGGCACCAGCGCCCGGGATATTTTTGACAATGAGTGGTTGACCGTTGGCATACTTTGGGAAAACGGCACCAATAGCTCTGAAGATCAAATCTGTTGCTCCACCAGCGGACCACGGCACGATAATCTCAACTGGTTTTGTGGGAAATTGTGCAAAGATTGTTGCAAAAGCTAGAAATGCCAGAAAAGCTGATAAAAACACCTTTTGCTTCATAATAACACCTCCCCGCAAATTAGTTCGTGAAAAATAGTTTTTCGCAAAACACTATCGTGACTAATGTTTACAAAAAAATTTTATCGCAAAATTAAATTAATGTTTCTTTACGTTTGTTACGCAAAGGTTTCTTTACAATAACTGTATAATTAAAATGTAAACTTAGTGGCACATACGAGGATGCTAATGTGCCTTTTAAATTCTTCGAATAGAAAGTTGATAACATATCGCTTGCTATAGGCAAAGAACTATGTTCAACAGTATTAGAAAGGTAGACTGATACAATAAACAATGGAAATGTATACTGTCTATATTGTCTTTAAGTTTGGAAATGAAGCTATCAACTTACCTCACACGTATGAAATAAAAACTAAAGCTGATTTTGCTCACTCTTCTAAGCATAGCATTTGCTCAGTATAGAACAAGGTTTGGAATTCGAAGCTGTCAAAAATTTTCAGCACTTTTGAGCTGGGTGAAGGTAAGAAAAATATGTTAGTGAAATATTCAGATGTGGGAAATTTGGACATGTAGATTCAAAAAGTATATTACGTTTTGTTAGGATGAAGCTATAGTAATTTGTTAAGCTCGTATGGACAACGCGAGGAAACAAAGAAAAATAATGCTCCTGAAATTAACAAAATAGCGTGTTGTTGGAGATTATAGGAGCTATCAAAGAGAAACGGAATACTGCGATTTTAATGTTGAAAAAATTTTTTTCCCTGAGTTCAGGAGGCAGCACACGCGATATCTAAGCTACTAGCTAAGAGAGACAGACAAACACATATGTTACAAAGGCTTCTTTTTAACGTAGAGAATTGCAAGAGAAGAACAAAATTACTGGTAGGTAAAGGTCAGAAAATCACTGTGTGGAGAGCAATGAATATCTCAGCTACTTTCCTAGCGATAAACAAGAAAATTATTCCTTTGCAATTTATGTTGACATATCTTAGTCCAGACAAAGACAATAATAAATACGTTCCCAACTCTCTAAAGGGAACGACATTATGAGAGTGTTATTTTCTTGCTTTTGAATCACATCTCTAAGCGTTATCAAAAGCATTAGCACAAGGGTAACAGGAATTTGACATGCAAAAGAATTTGAATTTTCCCCCTATCCCACCCAACATTTCTTTTTCACTCTTCTACTGGTTCAAAGTCCTCCTTTGAAGCACCGCATACCGGGCAAGTCCAATCATCTGGAAGGTCCTCAAATGGTGTACCTGGTTGTATATCGCTATCTGGATCACCTTGTGCTGGGTCATAAACATAGCCACAAATGATACATCTGTACTTTTGCATTTTCTTCCCTCCAATCAAAATTCAACGAATTTGTCTTTAGAAACTCCACAAACCGGGCATTTGTCAGGCGCATCGCCCTCAACAGTGTGTCCGCATACACTGCATATCATTATCTTCGTAGCTTTGTAATCCTTACCATTTTGTGCAAGTTCCTTGGCTTCTTTGTACATTTTCTCATGGATTTTCTCTGCTTCAAGTGCATAATAAGTACTTTTGACAGCTTCATTTTCTTTTTGAAGCTTTGCTACTTCATTGTAAGCTGGGTACATCTCGTTCACTTCAAAGTGCTCGCCATCAATGCACTGTTGAATGTTTTCTGGCATTTCCATGATCTTTCTCAACGCCTGATAATGGTTTCTGGCGTGCACAAATTCGGCATAAGAAATGGCTTTAAAAAGCCGCGCAAGATTTTTCATACCCTTCTTTTCCGCTTCTTCTGCAAAGATAGTGTACTTCATGTGAGCCATGCTTTCACCTGCAAAAGCTTCCTCTAGGAACTTTTTTGTCATTTCTCTCATTGGTTCACCCCCTCGTTGCTAAATGAATTCAAAATAAATTATATCAGATTCTTAACGGAATGTATGTTTTTCTTTTTTGCATTTGTCATGTTCATATTTTTTGTTTTTTCATGAGTTATACTTTTTTTGGAAGCTCAACGACTTCAAGAGGTGGTCACGTGAATCTTGAGAAACTTAACTCGGATCAATACAAGCCAAGTTATCAAAATTACTCGCTGGTAAATGTTTCAAACAGAGTGCTGAAACATTTTGGCTGTGAAGTTTTGCATCCTCCTTATCCTTTTGAAAACTTTTTACCTGGTTTGTTTGATGGCATAAACAAAATTTTCGTATTTCTGATAGACGCACTAGGATATCACAGCCTTGAAAAAATATTAGCAAAAGAAAACATTTTGAGCAACACCAAAATTTTGAAGGCAACTTCTGTCTTTCCAACAACCACGACTAGTGCTATTTCCTCGCTATTAACTGGTTCTACACCTATTGAACATGGTATGCTTGGCTACATCCTTTACTTAAAGGAAATCGGTGGCTTAGTAAACATGATAGAGTTGTCTTCACCGACCTTGGGGAAGATTCCTTCGAGTGTTGCACCAAGATCTATTCTCTTTAGCGAAACAATTTTCGAAAAACTTAGCAGAATTGGTGTAAGATCCTTTGTTTTAACTTCTAAAACGATCAGAGGATCGGGATTTTCTAATCTCACACATTCTGGGGCCTCTATCAAAAGTTACCAAAGTTTGGGTGATTTGATCGAAGAATTTTCCGAAATTTTGGATTATGATGGGAATGTTTTTGCATTCATTTATTGGGGACTTTTGGATTCAATTGGTCATAAAAAGGGAGTTGATTCAAAGGCTTTCGAAACAGAGCTTTACTGGCTTTTGAAAATGTGCGATCGTGACATTTTGCCGATAATCAAAAATGACACACTGTTGCTGATCATGGGAGATCATGGTCAAATAGCTACGCCGTGGCAAAATGAGGTTTGGTGGTCATGGAAAGATCCAATTGCCAAGCATTTTTTGATGGCACCGGGCGGAGAAATGCGAATGATGCATATATATACAAAAGACGTTGATGAAGTGCTACAATATTTGCAAAGTGAGCACAAAGATAAAGCAACAGCCTATACTAGGCAAGAAGCACTTTCACTTGAACTTTTTGGAGATGGTGAAGTAAAGGCTGAAGCTTTAGATCGGATAGGAGATATTGTCTTGATAGCAAAAGAGAATTATTCATTTTATTTCAGGCTCACAGGAAGGGAAGAAAGTTTGAGATCTAAACATGGTGCTTTAAGTTTGGAAGAACTTTTGATTCCTATTATAGTTTTCAGGAGGTGATTAGTTCTTACTAAGAAGCCCAACGTACGGTTTGGTCGATCTCGACCAGGTAAGAAAAATCATACAAGATTTTACGGGGGGAAAGCCTTTTAAGCTGTATATCGGCACGGACAGCGATGGGAAGAATGGAACAATCTTATTCGCAACAGTTTTAATTGCATACAAACTGGGAGTCGGAGGTATATATTTCTATTCGTTGAAAAAGGAAAACCGTTATCACGATATCTACTCTCGCTTATTCCAAGAAGTACACTTAAGTGTTGAAATGGCTAATTTCATCAAAGAGTGCTTAAATATAAATCACGCAGAGATTCACATCGATGCTGGTTATGACGGTGAAAGCAAGGAAGTGCTCTCAGCTTTAGTCGGATATGTTAAAGGTATGGGTTATAGTTTCAAATTAAAACCTTGGGCATTTGCAGCTTCAAAAATAGCACACAGGCACACAAAATAATCAATTGATCTGCCTTGATATTTCAAATAATATTATGCCCGCGCTTACAGCAACATTTAGAGAATCTATCGAGGAACGCATTGGTACCGAAATAATTTGATCGCAATTCTCTCTCACTATCCTGCTTAGGCCTTCTCCTTCGTTACCAAAAACAACACAAATAGGTGGTGTAAATTCTTCTTCGTACACACTCTTGCCATTCATATCAGCACCATAAACCCAGTATCCACGTTGTTTCAACTTTTCAAAGGTTTGCACAAGGTTTGTAACTATGATTATTGGTATTCTTAGAACTGTTCCTGCTGAAACTTTTACAACCGCAGGAGTAACTTTCACCGATCTATCTTTTGGAATCACTATGGCACTTGCTCCAGCTCCAACAGACGTTCGAATTATCGCTCCAAAATTGTGTGGATCTGTTATGTGATCAAGTACAACAATTAAATCGCCATTTAAGGCGGATTCATCATGGTAATTAAATTCAAGATCTATTACAATACCTTGGTTCTTTTCCTCTTGACACAATTTTTCAAGATGTTTTTTTGTTGTGTAAACAAACGAGTATCCAAATTTTTTAAGTGCTTGTTCTAACTGGACGAACTTTTTAGACTTGTCCTGATCGAGATATATCTTCTTGACAGGATACCTTGTTCTTAGGACCTCATCCAGCACACTCTTGCCGTAAACTATCATCTTCTTCAACTCCAAAGGCGATTTTCAGAAGATAATCAAGTCTTTCTTTTTGACCATTTAGGTAGAGAAAACCAACAACTGCCTCAAAAGCGGTACTTTTTCTGTAAGACACATCGTTTCCATATTTTTTTGCGGCTTTACTGTTGAAAGCTCTTTTAGCTATACTTAATTCTTCTTCATTTAAAAAACGAACAATTCGTTCAAAACCTGTTGATTGACCAGTTCTTGAAACCATTTGAGCAACCTTTTGATGAATCACTGAGACGTTTAAATATTTAAGGTTTTCCATGCGACAGTACAAAGAACAAACAGCATCGCCGATGTAAGCAAGTGTCGCTGTTGGAAATAGCTTAGGATTCAGCCCTTCCACCTCCATAAGTAAACTTTCGCAAAGCTACCTCGTCTAAGTACAACCTGTTCACTCTGTCTTGTTCGAAAAGATACGCGCTGAATTTTCTTATTTTCAACTTTTCCATAGTTCTTCTTTCTCTTCTTACTGATAGAAACCTCTGTCTAATTTGTTCTTCTTCTTCCACGATTTTGGCAAGTTCTTCTTTCTTTTTGTTTAAAAGTGAGTTTAACATTTCTATGAATAACCTCCATTGTTGCAACTCGAGTCCATTCATCCCAGTGGCACAATTTTCAGCAAGATTGCGTCCAGTTTCTACAATTTGATTTTCTAGTTTTGCAATTTCTTGCTCGACAATTTTCATTCTTGCCCTGATGGCTGCAAGCTGCAATTTTATTTGACTTTCCTCTGAAAGTTTTAACTGCAAGATCTTTTCCAGTCTAAATTTGAAACCGGCCAAAAAAACACCTGCCTGTACAGATTATACGATAGATATCAAAAATTCTTAGTCAGATGGTAAAATCTTAATGAACGTTTCTACGGGGGTGAAAGAGTTGAACAATCTGATTGACTTCAAAATGACTAAAGAAGGGCTGATTCTCGTTGTAAAAGACTATGAAAGCCTGGAAGACGTCATCGAACAACTCAACGCTAGATTAGTTCAAATGAGAGGGTTTTTTGCTCAAGGAGATAAGGTCATGCTCATGGTTGAAAATAACGAACAGCACGCCCCCGATATGCCGAAAATTGTGGCTGCTATTAGAAAATGTGGACTGGATGTTTCACAAATCCTGGTTGGCTCTACCATAGGAGAAACGGTAAGCGTAAGCAACAGAATGAAAATGGTTGAAGAGGGAGACACGAAATCAGGGACGAAGGTAATCAAGAAGAATCTTCGAAGTGGACAAGCACTGGTTCACCCAGGGGATGTCATTGTAATTGGAAATGTTCATTCCGGCGCTGAAATCATGGCTGGAGGATCAATAGCGGTTTTTGGAAATGTCAAGGGTACTCTGAGAGCTGGATTAAATGAGGGCAATCAGGCTGTTATAGCTGTACTTTCAATGCAGCCAACACTTATTCAAATTGCTGGGTATACCCTGAGGGAGGTAGGTAATTATAGCGAACCTGTTGTGATTTATGTTAAAGACAATCAAATTACAATCGAGAGAGTCAAGGATGTAAAATTTGGTTGAAGGAGTGATCTTCTTGGACACAAAATCATTGTTGAAGGAACTTTCGCAAATTCATGGCCCTTCAGGTTACGAAAATTTGGTACTTTCTGTGATTGAAGAAAGAATAAAACCGTTTGTAGATTCGGTTTGGAAAAACAAGGTTGGTACATTGGTTTCGTTTAAGAAAGGCGAAGGAAAGGAAAAACTTGGGATATTTGCACACGTAGACGAAGTTGGTTTTGTCATTTCAAAGATCGAACCAGATGGTTTTGCAAGGCTTGAAACCATAGGTGGTACTGATCCAAAGGTTCTATATGCTCAAAGAATGAAGATATTTACAAGAAAAGGTGTTGCAACAGGTGTCGTGGGTGTTTTACCTCCTCATTTGCAAAAGGAAGAAGACAGAAAATCTGTTCCAGGATATGACAAAATTTACGTTGACCTCTCCTGTAGTTCTTTGGCTGCTGAAGTTCGAGTTGGTGATGTTTGCGTTATCGATAGTGAACCAATTGAACTGAACGGAAAACTTTCAGGCAAAGCGTTGGACAATAGAGCAAGTTGTGCTGCTCTAATTCTCGCAGCCGAACTACTCTCAAATTTTAAGAACAAGGCGGATGTTTACTTTATTTTTTCAAGTCAAGAGGAAGTTGCGGGTCCTGGTGCGGTGTCAATTGCCTATGAGCTTTTACTTGATAAAGCAATAGTTGTTGATGTAACGCATGCAAACGAAAAGATACCACAGCTACCTATGATAAAGCTTTCAGAAGGACCTGTTATTGGTGTTGGACCTGTAATCGACAAAGAATTTTACAAAGCTCTTTTAGAACTTGCTCAGAAAAACAATGTTAAAATTCAAACAGAACCACTACCTGGAAGATCTGGAACAGACACGGACGAAGTACAACTTACTAGAACAGGCATCAGGACAATGTTGATCTCGATACCGCTTATGTACATGCATACACCTGTTGAAGTGGTCGACCCCAAAGATGTTGAAGAAACAGCCAGACTTCTTGCACTCGCTACAACGCTTTGAAGGAGGTGCCGAACTTGTATTTGAAAGAACTTTCTGAACTCGATGGTGTCTCTGGAAACGAAGGAATAGTCAGGGATTATATAATGAACCAGATCAAAGATAAAGTTGATGAGATAAAGGTTGATCTTTTGGGAAACTTGATCGCCTTCAAAAAGGGTTGGAAATCCAAAAGGAAAATCTTGCTTGCAGCTCACATGGATGAGGTAGGATTAATGGTCACGAATATAGAAGAAGATGGCAGTTTGTCTTTTGCCCCAGTCGGTGGTGTTGAACCACATGTTGTGATTGGGAAAAAAGTCCGGATCGAAGGAAAAATCAATGGAGTTATTGGATATAAAGCCATTCACCTTCAAAAAAGAGAGCAGTTACTCTTGCCGCCAAGTTATGAACAACTCAGAATCTACATTGGTGCCAAATCAAAGGACGAAGCTTCAAAACTTGTGAAAATAGGCGATTATGTTGCTTTTGCGACAAAGTATGAGCAAGAGAACCATAGAGCAACTGGAAAAGCTTTTGATGACAGAGCTGGTTGTTCAGTTTTGATGGATATAATTGACAAAGGGGAACGATACGAAGATGATGTTTATTTTGCTTTCTTAGTTCAGGAAGAAACAGGCCTGCGTGGTAGTGCCGTTGTAGTTGAGCAAATTTTCCCAGACATAGCTATAGTAGTTGAAGGAACAACTGCCGGTGATGACCCTGAACTTCTTAATTATCAATGGGCGACGCATCTTGGTGATGGACCGGCAATTACTTTCATGCATAGAGGTTATGTTGTCAGCAAAAAAATTTATGAAGCTATTTTATTGGTTGCGCAAAAATACGGAATCAAGCATCAGCAGAAACGTAGAACGGCTGGGGGTACTGATGCCAGAAGGTTTGCTACAACGGCTTCAGGTGTTGCTGCTGGTGTAATTTCAGTGCCCGCGAGGTACATCCATAGTCCTGTGACTATGGTTGATTTGGAGGACTATAACAACACTGTACTGTTGGTACATAAAATACTTCAGGAAGGGGAGGAATTTGCAAGATGATAGATTTGGTAAGAAAACTAACTGAAGCTTATGGGCCAAGTGGAAGGGAAGAAGAAGTTCTGAAGCTCATTTTGAAAGAGTTAGAGGGTCATATCGATGGATATAAGTTTGATAATGTAGGAAATTTGTTGGTTTGGAAAACAGGGTCTAGTGGTAAAAAGATTCTCTTTGATGCACATGCTGATGAAATTGGATTGGTAGTCACAAACATTGATGAAAAGGGATTCTTGCGTGTTGAAACTGTGGGTGGTGTCCCACCACATGCCTATTTTGGACAGAAGGTGAAATTCCAAAACGTCGTTGGAATAGTTTATTTTGAAGGAGAGACTGAGGAAGAAAGGAAGAAGAATCTTACAAATCTGAACTTTGATAATATGTTCGTTGACATCGGAGCAAAAAGTTACGAAGAAGCAAAAAGTAAGGTGCCAATCGGGTCGTTTGGTGTTTACGATTCGTACTTTTTCCAAAATGGTGACCTGCTTGTTTCGAAAGCAATGGACGATAGAATAGGTTGTGCTGTGATCGTCGAAATTTTTAGAAGATTGAAAAAAACGCAGAATACCATAATAGGTTCATTCAGTATTCAGGAGGAAGTGGGTTTGGTTGGTGCATATGTAGCTGCTTATTCTTTGAACCCTGATTACTGCATAGCTATCGACGTCACTGATTCAGCAGACTATCCTAAAGCAACAAAGAGACATTCAATGGCTTTGGGTAAGGGTCCGACTATAAAAATCAAAGATCGAGCATCAATAAGCAACAGACAAATTGTCGAAAAACTCTTGGAAATCGCAGAGAGTTCAAAGATACCTTACCAAATGGAAGTGCTCACGGTAGGAGGTACCAATGCTGCGGCGCTGCAAAGGACCAGAGCTGGTATACCTTCAGCAACAGTTTCAATTCCAACAAGGTATATTCATACTCCAAGTGAAGTCGTCTGCATTAATGATGTTAAAAATACAGTGGAGTTGTTAGTTGAATATTCACAGAAGGGAGTGTAAAAGTGGCGAGGAATCAAATAAGGTTAACCGATCTTCAAGCACGTATCCTTGCCATACTAATAATTGTTCTCAGCGTTGGATTTGTAGCGTTCAGTTTGGCTACCTTCATACTTGTTAGAACCAAACAAGCCGTCAGAATAGAAATTGTCGAACTACCACCGCCAAAGGTTGAAACTCCAACAGAAAGCTTGCCAACAGGTACAGTTCCAGCTGTTGAGACGGCACATATGCCAATCTATAGGATTGAAACTTTTGATTACAAGAAACTTTTAATTGATGCAAAGGAAGTGATCGATCGCGGTACTCCCGTTTCAACTTACGTTGTCGAGTCAGAGGATGCTTTAAAGATCATAAGGGGTTCTAACCTGCCTTTTGTTATTTGCCAGTACGATCAGAAAACTTATACGGTTAGTGTAATTGGTGATTATAGTTACGCGAATCTTTCACCGACTAAGACTCTGTATGGAGTCTTAGTCTTTTCAACTACAAATTTGGACGCAGCATTGCAAAGAATGTTGGCTTTAAGAAGTGCAGGTTATGCAGCTTATTTGATGAAATTTCAAAGAGAAGGAAGAGATTGGTATTCATTGGTTTTAGGAGCATTTGCAGATGTAAACTCGGCAGAATCGTACAACTCAAAATTAAACTGGAATGAAGTTATGCGGCTTGCTGGTTCAAGTCGGCCAGGGTACGTGGGACGAGTATCACCATGAGGCTTTCTTTGAACGAGAAAAGGCTCATCTTCTTGGCCTTAATAGGTGTTTTTGTTCTTTTGGGCCTTGCTCTCGATAAGGCTGAAAAATCGAATGTTCAAAGGACGGAATCGAAATCAAGAGAGTTGGTCCAGTTTCCAATTGACGTGAACAAAGCTGAATACGAGGAACTTTTATTTTTACCGGGTATAGGTCCTGCAAAGGCCAAAGCTATCATTGAATACCGTGAAAAGTATGGACCTTTTATGAGTTTATCCGATCTTACTAAAGTTTCTGGTATTGGGAAAGCCACGGTTGAAAAACTTGCCAGTTTCGTTAGAATCGAAGAAGAGCCTTTTCATAACCCCATAAGAAGCAACAAAATAAATATCAACACGGCAACAATTGAGCAACTTTGTGAACTACCAGGTATAGGCGAAGTCAAAGCAAGTGAAATAATTAAATTTAGGCAAAAGAACGGACCTTTCAAAGAAGTGAAAGATTTGCTGGAAGTTCCAGGGATAGGTCCGAAAACTCTCGAAAAAATAAAGGATCTCATAACTTTTTAGGGAGGTATGCATGTGAAAAAGTTGAACCTGCTCTTGTCGTTGACTCTGCTTGCAGTTCTTATTCTTTTCCTGTACGGTGCGACGCAGAGTGGTCCAAAGATTGTCTTTGTCGATGTCGCAAGAATTACGCAGGAATACACAAAAATGGCGGAACTAAACAAACGTTATGCTGCTGATGTAAGCTATTACCAATCGAAGTTGAATGAGATGACCAAAGAATTGGAAGAAATGCAGAAACGGGGCGCAACACAGGCAGAAATCGAGAAAAAGCAAAATGAAATTCTTGCAAGAAAAGACCAGTATGAAAAGCTTTTACAGGCCGAATATGAACCAAAGATGAAACAAATATTGGAGGAAATTTCCCAGGGTATAGATAAATATGCAAAGATGATGGGTTATGACTACATATTGAACAAAGCTAGCATTGTCTATGGAGACGATGCGTATGATATTACTAACCAGTTGATTAGTTTTCTAAATGCTCGATGAGAAGGATTGAATGTATAGATTTGGTCAAGAAATATGGCAGGAAATTAGTGGTTGATAAAGCCTCGCTTTATGTACACCAAGGGGAAGTTGTCGGGCTTCTCGGACCAAACGGCGCAGGCAAGACAACCATTTTCAAGATGATTTTGGGTGCAGTTGTGCCAAGCTACGGTAAGATTCTGCTGGACGATATGGATATAACGCATCTGCCAATCTACGAAAGAGCAAAACTAGGGATTACGTACTTGCAACAAGATACCTCTGTGTTCAATGGGCTAAAAGTTTCAGAAAATGTGGAATTGATACTTCGTTTTCAAAAAAAGGATCATAAGGAAATTTCTAAAACGGTCGAGATGTTGCTCGACGAATTTGGAATTTTAGAACTGAAAGATCAGTATGCTATGGATTTGTCAGGCGGAGAGAAAAGAAAGCTTGAGTTGGCAAGGATGATGGCGTTAAATCCTGTTTTTTTATTGCTTGATGAACCCTTTGTTGGAATTGATCCAAAGACCGTAAAAGACATACAAAAGGTGATACTAAGTCTTAGAGAAAAAGGTATAGGTGTAATAGTCACTGATCATACCGTTGACGCTTTGGCACAAATTGTAGACCGTTTGTATGTCATACACAAGGGAAAAATTGTCGCTGAGGGTGATCCAGAAAATACCTTGAAAAGCGAGATTGTTAGGGAGGTTTACCTTGGAACATGAACGTTGCAGTCGTCGGTTATTCCGGGCCAATAGATAGATCGCCTGTTAAAGAATTGGCTGATAAAATCGTTGAGCTTGGTAGGGAACTTGTTCGACACGGTCATATCGTTTTGAACGGTGGTCGAGACGGTGTCATGGAGTTGGTTTCAAAAGCAGCGAGTGAAGCTGGTGGAACTGTGATAGGTGTGCTGCCTGCTTTCGAGTCCGGGAATGACTATCTCACCTACAAGGTTAAGACGCCTTTTGATAATGTTACTAGATCGGTTGTCTTGGTGGAATCTTGTGATGTTCTTGTATCGATTGGTGGTGAGGTCGGTACCGCGATCGAAGTGTTGCTTGCATATGCAAAGTTCAAACCGATAATTCTATTTGCTGGAACAGGAGGCTGGACCGACAGATTTGCATCGGTTGCTATCGATGGAAAATATTTGGACAACAGAAAAAATGTTGAAATCAGAAAAGCTTCTAGTGTTTCAGAGATAATCGCTATCATCGATGAGATTGGGAGGATTCAACATGAATGAAATTCGTTTGAGATTTGCACCAAGTCCAACTGGATATCTGCACGTCGGTGGAGCAAGAACAGCTTTGTTTAACTGGTTATACGCTAGGAAAATGAACGGAAAGTTCATCCTGAGAATGGAAGATACAGATCTGCAAAGGTCTTCTCGAGAATTTGAACAAATGATAATGGAAGCTTTGCGATGGTGTGGTATGGATTGGGACGAAGGACCAGATGTAGATGGGGAGTTTGGACCTTACAGACAGAGCGAGCGTACTGCACTTGGTATTTATAAGCGTTATGCAGAAGTATTGATTGAGAAGCAGAGGGCTTACTATACTGTCTATGATAAAGTTGACAGGAAAAAAGCTATTCTGAATACGTACAGCTATCCGAAAGAGTACGTAGAGAACGGTCACGATGTGACGATATCTTTCAAGGTGTTACCTGGCAAAACTAAGTATCATGACTGGCTCAAGGGAGATCTCGAATTCGACAATTCAACAATTGAAGACTTCGTGATGATAAAGTCCGACGGATTTCCAACATACAATTATGCAGTAGTTATTGACGACCATCTGATGAAAATAACTCATGTTTTTCGTGGAGAAGATCATGTTCCGAATACACCAAAGCAGTTGATGATTTATGAGGCGCTGGGTTGGGAACCCCCACAATTCATGCATGTACCTTTAATCTTGGGTTTTGACAGAACTCCGCTGAGCAAAAGACACGGTGCTACAGCTGTTGAACATTTTAGAAATATTGGTATATTAAGTAGAGGACTGACAAATTACCTTGCATTATTGGGTTGGAGCGTTGAAGAGGAGATATTCAATGTCAAAGACAAGATAGCATCTTTCGATCCTCATAGTATTTCAAACAAGGGTGTTGTATTTGACCCTCAGAAGCTAGAATGGGTCAATGGCAAGCACATGAGAATGATGGATGTAGAAGAACTGTGGAACGAATTTACCAACTGGATTAAATATACCCAAAGAAAAGTTCCAGAATGTGATAAAGAGTTTGCCCTGATGGTTACGAAAATCTGCAGAGAAAAGGTGAACACCCTAGCACAGCTTTATGATATATCGTACTCATTTTTCTTTGATGACTTTGATTACGAGCAAACATTTGTAACCGAATATCTTAAATCACCATATGCACGAGAATTGCTGAAAGCCGCACTAGAAAATTTCCAACAGTTGCAAGATTGGAGTGTCCAGGGGACGGAAAGAGTATGTCGTTATTTGGCAGAACTTCAGATAGCATCTAAGAACAAAACGTTCCAGTTAATCCGTGGGGCCGTGACTGGTAAATTGGTTACACCGGGTTTGTTTGAAACGCTCTCAGTACTTGGAAAGCAAAAGGTTTTAGTTAGACTACAGAGAGCTCTATATATAGCCGAGGCGACCTGAGCAGGTCGCCTTTGCTTAAAGTGTCATATCCAAAACTTCTGTGAAGGTGTAAAAGCCATTCTTAGCGTTAACGGCAAATTCAGCTGATTTCAGTGCTCCAAGTGCAAAAGTTCTTCTTGAAATAGCTCTGTGGTGAAATTCTAAAACCTCACCTGAGTTAGCCAGTATCACTGTGTGATCACCAACTATCCCGCCAAGCCTTATGGAAAAAATCGTCACGTCCTTTCCCATTATGTTCTTTAAGTTCAAGGCCGTACCGGAGGGTGCATCCTTCTTTTGACTGTGGTGTTTTTCCAAGATACAGACTTCCCAGCCATTCAAACGATTTTGAACAAACGCAAGGACCCTTTTAAGCAAATCGATACCAATTGAATAGTTTGGTGAATATACCACAGGGACAAGATTTGCTAAACTTTTCAGTTCGTTAAGTTGATCTTGAGATAAGCCAGTGGTACCAACAACCACGGCGCAGTTGAATTGCCTGGCAAGTGAAATAGTGGTTTGTAAACAGCTTGGGGAGGAAAAGTCGACTATCACGTTTGGTATAGAAATTATTTCTTGCTTTTTTGAACTAACTTTTAAAACAAGTTCATGACCATTTTCGGAGAAGAGTTGATAGATTTCCTTACCCATCTTACCTGTATATCCAACAATACCATACCTCATGCTAATACCTCGCTTCTCAAGTTCTCAACACATTTTCTGAGTTTTTCCATAGTAGTTTCACTGGCTGGAACTAGAGGTAAGCGCAATTCATTCTCTATCTTTCCCATAAGGTATAGCATAGCCTTAACAGGAATAGGATTTGTCTCCAAAAACAGCATTTTAACGACGTTGGAAAGTTGATGATGCAATCTTTGAGCTTTTCTAAGATCACCATTCGATGCGGCCTCAACCATCTCTACAGTCTCTTTAGGTAGCACATTAGCTAAGACCGATACCACACCGTGAGCACCAGAAGCAATCATGTGGAGAGTTCGATCATCATTACCTGACCATACGTAAAAACTCAGTCCGTTTTTTCTTGATAACTTAATAATTTCGTCAGCTTGGCTTAAATCAGGATTAGCCTCCTTAATACCAATGATGTTGGGAAAGCCCAGTGCAAGTCTAATAACAGTATCTGGAAAGATGTTAACACCAGTTCTTGTTGGAACGTTGTAAACTATTATGGGAATAGATACTCTTTCTGCTAAATACGCGTAATGTTGGTAAAGTCCTTCCTGGGTCGGACGGTTGTAGTAGGGCGTTACTACAAGTAGGCCGTCCGCCCCATCTTTTTGTGCAAGAAGTGAAAGTTGAAGAGCTTTTCGTGTGTCGTTCGAACTAATACCGACTATGACTTTTGCGCTGTTTTGGCATAACTTTTTTGTCAGTTTTGTTAACTCGCTTCTTTCAGTTTCTGTTAGTGTAGAACCTTCTCCTGTTGTACCTGCAACAACAAAACTTTTGACACCGTTTTCAATCTGCCATCTGACCAATTCTTCGTAAGCTTGGTAGTCCACTTCCCCATTTTTAAACGGTGTCACTAAAGCAGTACATACACCTTCAGACATGAAAACACCTCCCACAAATTTTCTATTAACCTTTGGCGATTGCCAAAGGCTTTGCAAATTAATTTAGCTATAAAAAAAAGCGGGCTAGTTTTTCACTTAGCCCGCTTTTGCTTAATGTCGGTTGCTGTCTATCCAATGAAACGCAACCGCCATCTAGCAAGCGGGCGGTTGCGCTTCTTAGACTTGATATTCAAAATTAGATTGACGTTCAAAACATAACTAAGCAAACAATTAGACACAAAAACACCTGCTTTTACATTCTTTTATCGTTATTCTATAATGTTATGCTGAGATGTGTCAAGAGTTTTTTCGTTTTTCCCTGCTTAAAAAATACAGAACATTTACCATATCAGAAATATATGCAAAAACAAAGCGGCAAAACTCGTATGAAAAGTTGAAGCGGCCTTTTTCTGCTTTATATAATTGAAAAATGCAATGCTGCGGGAAAAAATTAAAAACTGTCAGGATTTCTGAGTCACTAGACATCCTCTTTATTTTCTTTAATTAGCTTCTACGGCTTTTTTGATAGCGTCAATTGCTTGTTGAGTATCCATATTTCTAATTTCAACACCTATATGTTTCTCTCTTGGAAAAGCCGCTGCTTCAAAGGCATCACGGTACATTTTCCATTGCATTGTAGGATCACAACCTGCTACATAAAGTTGATCTATCTCTGCACCTCTGAGAAGTTCTTTCAAATATTTGTCGCCATCATCAGAACAAAGTTGTGGGTGTAAACCAACCCATTCAAATATTTTCTCTCTTCTTAAAGTGTTCAACACTTCAAAAACATTCATTTTTTGAAACGAAGGACATGTTCCTTGACATACACAAAGTAATAGACCTCTTTTTTTCATTTTACTCTTCACCTCACATCTCCGAAGTACCTTATTGCTCCACTAGGACAGATCTTTTGACACCCTCTACAAAATTCAACACAGTTGTCAGGATTCTTTACCTTCGGATATCCGTTTTTCATTGTGTCGTAGACATCGTGAGGACAGAAGCTTACACATTGATAACATTGAGTGCACCTTTCTTCGTCGATTACAGGATACCAATTCTTAGCCACATTATCATCCCCTTTCGAGAATTTTTTAACCGTCTTGGTTCTTAAACATATTGAAATCACCTAATTTTATTCAGAGCTTTTTCTTTGACAGTTTGTATCAAATCCAAGCTTTCTCTATCTCTCAGAGTGTAAAAAACCTTGTTGCCCTCTCTTCTGTCCTCCACTATTTCCATATTTCTCAAGATAGTCAAGTGACGAGAGATGTGGGATTGATCAAGGTTTAGTATGCCCATCATCTCGCATACACATCTTTCTTTCTCGGCTAGTAACTCAATTATCTTTATTCGTGTAGGATGAGAAAGTGCCTTAAAATATTCCGCCATTTTTCTATAGCTTTTCTCTGACATACAAGTCTCCTTTCATAATTAGTATATTCGAATATTCGAATAATGTCAAGAACCACCTTTTAAAGATTTCCCAGTTGCCAATAACAATATCTTCTGAAATGTGAAAAAACTAGCTCGGAAGGTGCATAGATTAATGCTAAGATGCATCAAAAAGCCACTAAGAACGCTTCTGCTTGTAATGATGAATGAAGATTTGCATGATTATGAAGTTTTTGCTCTATGATACTTTCATAATCTTTGGATTCATGTTTACTTTTCATATCAGTTATTTCAGCGTCTTAGTCCATCTCAAAAGTATCGTAAGAACCCAAAGTTTATCCTCTCAATTTTGTCAAATCGTCGCGCATGAACAAATTCAAGTAATAAATTACGTGGTCAAAACCATCTGCATAAATCCACCTTTGCATCTCTATGAGCTCTGTATCTTCAGGTAAATGCATCAAGTTTTTTTCTTCCATGCTTGCTGATCTTGGAAAGACAATTTGCTCTACTCTTTTAACCTTTATGCACAGATCTTCAACCAATATTTTTGCTATTGATCCTTCCAGATTCTTTCGCTCAATCAACTTTCCTATATCTGGAGCGAAGTACGAAATTTCCAAAGCAATAGGAATATCATCAACAAAGCGCAGTCTTTTGACGTGGTAGATCTTTGAGAAAGACTTCGACTTCCATTTAGCTTGTTTAAGTAATTCTTTTTGCACAATCACGAATCCGCGTTCTAACACGGTGTTTTTTGAAACTATACCAAGACTTTCTAGAGCATACGAGAGACTTATCAAAGGCTCAAAGCCAAGAGAAGGTCTAAGTTTTCTAACGAAAGTCCCATATCCGTGCTTACGCACTAGAAGTCCTTCTTTTATCATTTCCTCGATTGCTGCTCTAACTGTGGCTCTGCTGACACCATATTGCTGCATTAAATCAAGTTCTCCAGGTATTTTGTCACCTTCTTTTAGCTGTCCTTTTAAGATTTTGTCTTTGATGATCTCCTTAAGTTGAATATAAAGTGGTACAGAACTCAACCTATCGAGCATTCGAGACATCACCTTCTTCAAGGTCCAAAGCCAGCGTTCCACCAGGATTCATAATGTTGTTTGGATCAAGGAATCGTTTCAGCTGCCTCATAATACCAAGTTGCATGGAACCTATACATTTTTCAAACCATGGCGCAAAAAGTTTTCCAATACCGTGATGATGGCTCAAGCCAGCTCCTGATTTTACTATACTATCCAGGATACCACTTTGGTAATCGACAAATTCCTGTATGCTGTTGAATTTTCCAACAAAAATGAAATACAAATTTGTTCCTTGAGGGTAGAAATGCGAACAATGACTCATGACTACAGTATTAGGTCTTTTCTTGCAGAAACTTCTCACATTTTTCCAAACATCATAAATTTGATCCCAAGTTACAGCACATTCAAGCGTATCTATAACTATTCCAAAATCTGCAAGATCGTCTCGAATGTATGGATCTGTGAATCTTCCTTTTTCCCAAGCCTTTGTGACGTAACCTGTTGTGTACAATGCTCCATATTGCCTAGCAATTTTGATCACATTTTTCTTGATATTTTTCGCAAACTTTTTTTCTCCTTGAGCTAATCCAAGCATCAAGCATCGTTCCATGGGTTTGTAACCTCTGAACCTGATGAATTTTTCTAAGAAACTATCTTCTACTCCATAAAGCTTCATTGCTACGTCCGTTTCCTCCGGATCAGATAATCTCATGACCGAGGGAAAACCGAAACCACTTTGCATGATCTCTCTACAAGCATTTAATGCGCTTTCAAAATTTGGAAAGATAAAGCTAAACCTTTGATCATTTTCTGGATTGTCTCTGAATATCTTCAACGTGACTGACACTAAAAGCCCGTATGCGCCTTCACTACCAATGAAAATTTGATCAATTGAAGGGCCAAGTGCCGCTCTTGGATAGGGTTTTGTAATAACCTCTCCCACTGGTGTCACATATTCTTGGCAAATTACTAAATCTTCAATTTTCCCATAATACGTGGAATTCTGCCCTGCACCTCTAGTTACGACCCATCCACCAACTGTTGAGTATTCAAACGATTGAGGCAGATGCCCACAAGTGTACTTATGTTTTGCTCCAAAATAAAGTGGTGCGTTATTCAACTTCTCTTCAAGTTCTGGTCCATATATCCCAGGCTGTACCGTAACGGTGTGATTTGTTTCGTTCAAGCTGAGGATTTTGTTCATATGCTTGGTGAAATCAATGCATATTCCACCCTTTACACATTCTACACCCCGTGTTACAGTTGATCCACCACCACGTGGGTATATCGGGATTTTCTCAATGTTGCAGTATTTGACAAGTTCTATAACATCTTTTTTGTCGCGAGGATAGACAACAGCGTCCGGAAGATTTTCGATAATCTTTGCTCGAAGCCTAAGAATGTCATACATGGTTTTTCCATAACTTGCTTTGACACGTGAAAAATCATCTGTTGCTACATTTTCTTCCCCGACAATCTTTTTCAGTTTCTCAAGCTGTGCAGTTGATAGCCTAATAGGTATATCCACCTGAACTTTTTCAAAACCAAGGTTGCGAGGTTCCTTGAAATCTTCATCAGTTAAATTCAGACTTTCTTTCAAAAGCTTGTAAAGCCTTCTGTTCGGATGTTTAAAAAACTTTGGATCTCCCCACTTGAAGATAGCTCTATAGGAATCGGCTGGAGCAACTGTCTCAACCCATTGTGGCATGAATTCCATAGAGAACCATCTCCTTTCAGCACTCTGGGTATCCTGTTATTCTTTGAAGCCTCTTGTAGAGAGGATGCAATCTTTTGTAGACAGATTTGTACACCTGAGTGTACAAATCTTCGTATATTTTGGCATTTTCTGGATTTGGAATCAGTGTTTTTTCATATTCACAAATCTTTTTAACAGCTTGCTCGATATTTGCGAAATACTTCAAACCATAAAGTGCAACAATTGCAGCTCCCAATCCAGACCCTTCATGAGTTTTCATTTTGAGGACTTGTTTGTTTGTTACATCAGCGATAGTTTGGCAGGCTAAATTTGATCTTGATCCACCCCCTGTTACCACAATTCTTTCCATTTTCACAGAGGATGCTTCCTCGATTTTTTCAACACCTTCTCTCAAAGCGTATGCCAGACCTTCTATTATGGATCTGTAAATATAAGCTTTGTTGTGCATTTCCCCGAAACCTATTATTGCTCCCCTTGCCTCTGGCATTTTCAAGCCAGCACCCCAATAAGGCTGGAGAATTAAACCCATCGATCCAGCGCAAGTTTGGTTCAATGCTTCCGCTTCCAGAATTTCTTCTGTTGAAAGCCCATTTTTGCGAGCTAGAACGTCTTCGTAAGCTGCAAACTCCTTTTTGAACCAATTTATCATCCAAAATCCTCTGAAGATTTCTACCTCTGGGTTGTAATGGTTAGCTATGACGGCAGGGTATGGCGGCATAAACTTGATAGGCTCTATGTACTTTTTGGTAGTAGTTTGAATAGTTAAGGTTGTACCAAGGCTTGCACATCCCATACTTTCATTCAAACAACCTGCTGCTAAAGTTTCACAACCCTTGTCAGAGCCAGTAGCAACAACTGGCGTACCTTGTTTTACTCCTATCAGCTGTGATGCTTCCTTGGTAATTTCACCAAAGATCGTCCCTGGTTCTACCAGATCTGGCAATTTTTCCCTCTCTATTGGAAAGAGATACGAATGAAAGTCTGACGGGCTAGCCCATTTGAGTTTCTTATAGTCAAACGGTATATGTCCTATTTGACTTGCTACACTGTCAACGTACATACCTGTCAAAAGGTAGTTAAACCAGCCGGAAAGCAAAAGAAATTTCGCAGTTTTTCCCCAAATATCTGGTTCATTTTGCCTAAGCCAGTTTGCTTTACATTTTTTTGCTGATATTCTTGCCGCCTTGTCCATTCCAACAAGTTTGAAGCCAAGCTGATAATACCACGGTAGCTTTATATCATAATCTGCCATCCTTTGATCGAGCCAAAGAATGGCAGGCCTTAGTGGGTTACCATTTTTGTCCAAGCACACGCAGGTGTCTCTTTGAGTCGTAACTGCAACAGCTTTGATACTTTTCCAAGCTTCAGGTGATCTTTCGGCCACAATTTTGCAGCTTGTTTCTAAAGCTTTCACATAGTTTCCAACATCTTGCTCAGCCCAACCAGGTTTGGGAGAATAATACACCTGTGGATATTCGTACTTGTGAAAATCTACTAGATGGCCTTCTGTATTAAAAAGCATGGCTCTCAAGCTTTGGGTTCCACAATCGATAACCAAGACTACTTCGTCTTTCATTCCCCATACCCCCTTCAAAATTCAAAAAGAAAGTCGAAACCAGATCTACACCAGTTCCTCCAACATTTCTACGAATCGCTTGTCCAACATTTACTGGTTCGCGAACAACTATAGATTTAACTTCTTCCATTATCTTTTGGAAACTTCTTATTGGTACTGGCTTTACTGTTTTAACAGCTAACAAAGGCTGTTCATGGCAAGCTGTTCGAACTGTTGTGGTTAGAACTTGATGCGGATCTGATAAATTTTTTACCACAAAATCGTACCCCTTTTGGCATCTATAGCCATATAAGTCATAGTTTTCACCTGTTTTAACCACAGAAATTTCACAGCCTTTTGGGCAGATGCCGCAAATCATTTTCCTTTCACCCAAAGTTGTGAAAACTTTTTCTTCATCTCCGGTCATCGTAACTAGCAGTGATGGAGCAGTTTCTTTGATTTCAAATTCTAAAACTTCAGTTTGTTGAGGCCTTAGCAATGGATAAATGTTTTCGGCTAAGACTTGTGAGCCTATTATGGAGATCTTGGCATTCCTTACTGCTCTTTTTGGTCTAAAATAAAGTCTAACAATCTTTGAACTTACATCAATAATTTGTGGAACGACAAATGCAATTGTTTCATCGTGTTTTAGCTGAATTAATCTTCCTCTTTTCAATTTTCCTAGTGAGTATAAGGCAGCTGATCGACCTGCAATTCTTCCAAGCTGAGTCACAAAGTCAACCTGATCGCTTACATAAACGTTGTTGCCACAGGCAAAAATGCCTTCAACCATACTCATGCAATTTTGATCAATTATGGGTCCATTGGTCTTTTCGTCAATTACGACGTTGAGTTGCTTTATAACCTCATTCTCAGGTATTAACCCGGCTGCGATAATCAAAGCGTCACATTTGACAATTTTGCTTGTATTTTCCAAGATTTTACCCTCTTCATTGACTTTTACGATTTCAACAGCTTCTGTTCTATCCCTACCAATTACTCTTTTAACTGTATGCGAAAGGTACAATGGTATTTGAAACGCATCAAGGCACTGAACTATGTTTCGCGTCAAACCGGATGGTTCTGGTTTTATTTCGAAAACTCCTTCGACTTTTGCTCCCTCAATTGTCAAACGTCTTGAGATTATCAACCCGATATCTCCACTTCCCAGTATTACGCACTTTTTAGTTGGTAAATAACCCATGAGATTCACGTAATTTTGCACTGCTCCTGCCGTGAAAATTCCGCTTGGCCTTTCACCATGCACAAAGACTTGTCTGGATGTTCTTTCACGACATCCTGTTGAAAACACCACAGACTTGGCACAAATCTGAAAAATACCCTGCGAGGTTTGAACGGTTAAGACAAAATGATTTTTTCTTTTTTCGATATGTGTTGTGAAAGCTTGGGTTAGAATCTTAACTGCTGTGTCTTTGAGAGCGTTTAAAAATCTGGCGGCATATTCCGTACCGGTTAATTTTTCTTTGAATTCAAAAAGTCCAAAACCCTCATGAATGCATTGTTTTAGAATACCACCTAGATGTTTTTCACGCTCAATCAAAAGAGTTTCTACACCTAGCTTGCTCGACTCTATAGCGGCAGCAAGTCCAGCTGGGCCAGAACCTAGAACGACAACATCAAAGTTGATCATTCAACTTCCCCCTGGTTGGTTCAAGTAAGATGTATGAGTCATTCCCCTTTTTGGTGAACGTGGTTAAATCATATCCTTTTTCCGCCAAAATCCAGAGAATTTGAGGTGTACAAAAACTACCTTGACATCTACCCATACCTGCACGTGTTCTCCATTTTATTCCATCTAGCGTGGTCGCAGGCAAAGATGAACTTAAGGCGTTTTCTATTTCTGCTTTACTAACAACTTCGCAGCGACATACTACAATACCGTAATTTGGATTTTCTTGGATAATTCTTTGCTTTTCCGTGAGCGTTAGTTTTGAAAAATCTGGGTCTTTTTTACGCGTCGGACAGAATCTTTCGTTAGGAATTACTTTCATGTTTTTTGAAAGGATCTGTGTAGCCATTTTTCCTACATCGACCGCAATTGCTGGAGCACTTGTCAAACCTGGTGATTGAATTCCAGCAACATGGATAAGATTTTCAATTTTTTTTGATCTTTCAACTATAAACTCTTCTTCGTAGGTGGCCGCCCTGTTTCCAGCAAAGTAAGCGATGATATCTCTCGTGCTGAGCCCCTTTACAAGCCGAGCATGTTTCTTAAAAAGCTCCTCAATCCCACAATCAGTTGTACTGTAGTCTTCCTTGTATGGGACCTCTTGAGCTGTGGGCCCGAGTAGTAAATTTCCATGAACAGTAGGGATCAATCCACCACCTTTTGTGACAGATTTGGCTTGTGCAACTGCTACACTTGAAAGCGTACTTTTGACCAAAAACCCTTTACTTTTGTCTAAAATTGCCATTTCACCTTTCCTTGGATGTATGGTAAAGAATTGGTCATCTGCCAACGCTGCAATGTAATCTGACCAAAGTCCTGCGGCATTTATGACAAGTTTTGGAAAGATCCGTCCACGATTTGTTAGAACAGATATAATCACTCCATCTTGAATTTCCATATTTTCTACAAAAGTGTTGAAACTAAATTTTACACCATTTTGAACAGCATTTTCTGCAAACGCTAAGGTCATCTTAAATGGATCAACTATTCCAGATTCGGGTATCAAATATACCCATGAGAATTCGTCAAAAAGGTGAGGTTCTATTCTTTTAGCTGCCTTTTTTGATATTACTCTGCATGAATTCAAACCATTTCTACGTGCTCTTGCATTCAAAATGGGTACCAGAAATCGTGAAAATGGGTTTGTGAAAATCATGAAAAGTCCATTTTGAATGAAGGGAAAGTCTAGCTCTTTAGAGAGTTCTGGAATCATATTCATACCCTTTAGGTTATACAAAGCTTTTTTAGTTCCTGGTTTAGGCGCGATTGGAGGGTGAATCATGCCTGCATTTCTCGAACTTTGATGAAAAGCCACATCTGATTCTTTGTCGACAACAAGGATCTTGAGTACATACTTGGACAATTCTCTTGCTATGCTGCAACCAACAACACCCGCTCCTATTACAAGTACATCAACATTTTTTCCTTCCAGTTGGCCATCTCTTATACTAGGTTTTCTTGGTACTTCTTTCGAAACTTCATCACATTCTAATAGGTTTACAACACCTCTATAACCAAACTTTGTTGCTATTTTTCCAGCAAGAAGAACCTGCTGCCAGCTTTTTACCTTTCCTTCAAGAACTAAAGCATCATTTTTTTGAGAAACTGAAACTCGAAAACCGAGCTTTTTAGTTAAGATTGTCTCAATTGTTTCTGCTTTCACTTATTCTACCCCCAGAGAATAGGATGTCCGGACATCCTGATCATAACATATTTGAAAAAACCTTGTCAATACCTCGAAAAACTAAGAAAAACAAAGCTTCACAAAATCTCAATTGTTCATATGAAGCTTTGTCATTTATCGTTGTGACTTCTACAAAGTTCTACAGATTTTCTTTCCACAATTTGCGTGGGAAGGATAACTGTTCTAAATCCTGATTTGAAAGGATTGTTCAACCTTTCAATTAAAAGTTGGGCGCCCAGTTGACCCCTTAACCAGCGTGGTT
>JBEPZZ010000020.1:0-28506 GCA_041640575.1 Pseudothermotoga sp.
GATAAGATTTTTTCCTTCCTTTGTAACCACATCCCTCTTCTAAACTATTTTACATTAATCATGCTAGTTTCAAATCTCTTGAGAACTAAGCTTACTGAAAGACTTGAAAAGATGCATTTCTCAAAAAAACATCGTAAGAACAGAAAAATTGCTAGAAGTAACAAAATATAGCGATAAAGTTCCTCGCAAGAACTTTCGAAAATCGACTACCAAGTATTGAATTTTCTATCCGCAGCAGAACCAAGTTTAACCGAAAAGTAAACTTTGCTATTTCAGCACAATGAGGACGTTAATTACGTAGATCATCTAGTGAAACCAACATATTAACTAGCGTTCTTAGTTGCTTGCTTAAAATTATAAAGTTTGACTAAAACATTCCCACAATCTATTGCCTGTAGTTTTCTCCACAGACCATTAAAGTTATACTGGTTAATTTGAAGTATTCCTCTATACTGCTTCTCAACCTTGGACAGTTATTTATCATTGACAATGTTTTACTTTGTATTACAGTCTAGTATAGGGCAATTTAACCACAGAAACTTCATATCCTCGATCGTGAACTCGTATGAAAGGATGATTAAGATGTGGGCATTGATAATCATAGCTTTGCAATTTCTTTCGGGCTCAATAATGTACTCTCATCTAATAGCCAGGGCTCTAGGGGTCGAGTTGAACAAGGTGTGGGATGGAAATCCTGGTTCCTCCAATCTTTGGAGGGCTAAAGGTTGGAAGTATGGCCTGACAGCTTTATTGCTTGATTATTCAAAAGGCACATTTCCGCTTTTTCTTTTTGTTCGCTTCGAAATACTGACAAACTCTTATTTAATCTCTGCTGCTGCCCTTGCAGGAGTATTAGGTCACGCTTTCTCGCCGTGGCTAAAATTCAAAGGTGGAAAAGCCATAGCGACAAGCTTTGGTGCTTGGTCCGTCCTGACAAAGTGGGAAGGACCGGTTTTGCTGGGTAGCGTCTTCACCTTATTTTCCATTTTTAAGAAGAAAACAAGCCCGCAAGATGATTCCTTTAGAGTAATGCTTGGTTTTATGGTCTTGTTCTTATATGTCTTGTACAAGTTTGTCACTGGCCAAAAGCATCTCCTGCCATTTTACATCGCGAACCTGATGCTGATTTTGTACAAACATTGGAAAGATCTTGTTTCTTATTTCAAAAAATCTCTTAATCATGTCGAATAGTTAAGAATATAACTTATAATGTTTTACGTAAGGAGTGATCTGATGGAGTATGACATATACGTAAAAATATCTAGCGAGGACGTCCATACACTTGGTTACATCATGGAAGTTGAGGATAATCTCGTGAATATGCGTAAGTACAAAGATGGTCTTCTAAGGATTTTGACAACCGATGGGCTGAAGGATGAAGTTCTTGATTTTCTCAACGAATTGAAACACTTTATACCACTCGAGATTGTCGAAATTAGGGTGAACGATGGTGATATTTAGACCAGACATGCTTGTTAAAAGCGTTGATGAAATCGATTTTGAGAAACTGATAGAGCAAGGGAAATCCTTTTTCATATTTGATTTTGATAACACACTTGGATATTGGCGTTCTTCGAAGATCGAGGACAAATTCGAAAAAATCATTGAAAAGATTAAGTCTCTTGGTGGACAAATTCTGATAGCTTCAAATGGTAGAGAAAGAAACTTGTCCACAGACAGTGTAAGAATTCTTTGGAGGTCAAGGAAACCTTTTGTATACAAAATTAGGAAAATTCTAAAAGAACTAAAACTGAACAACACACAAGTTGTGGTGATAGGTGACCAAATCTTTACGGATATCTTGGCTGGCAAGATTCTTGGAGCTTATACAATAAAAGTCACACCGTTGAGCAAGAAAGAATTTCTTGGAACCAAATTTCTCCGACTTGTGGAATGGATTACGATGCCTCTTTGGAAAAGGTGATGTGATGAAATGTCCTGGATGTGGGATAGAACTTCAGCATGAAAATGAGTACCAAGCTGGCTATATTCCATTTGATGTTTTTCAGCGCCGTCAGACCGAAAAAAAGGAAATACTCTGTCAAAGATGTTTTTGGCTCAAGCATTATCACAAAATCAAGCCAATAAGGCTAGATCAAGACACACTGAGAACACTTGAAAAGGTGATGTCAGAAAGTGATTTGGTAGCCTTCGTCGTTGACATTTCAGACTTTGAAGGAAGTTTTGATGAAAGGATTCAAAAATTAGTTTCTAATAAAAAGACTATTCTCCTAGTGAATAAAATCGATTTGATTCCTAGAGTTGTGACTATAGAAGAAATGAAACAGTGGTTAAAAACAAGAATCGATCTTTCAAAATTTGAGAAATTATTTCTGCTAAGTGCAGAGAGAAATTATGGCCTAAAGAGTTTAAGTCGATATATTGAAAAGTTCAATCGAGTATGTTTTGTAGGAGTCACAAACGTTGGCAAATCCTCGATCTTTAATCGTCTTTCAGGTAAAAAAGCTACTGTAACGCCATTTCCGGGAACAACGCTTGATATTCTTAATGCAAAATTGAGAGACTCACAAACAAAGATCGTTGACACACCGGGTTTAATAACGTATCGGCGATTGATGGATCTTCTTCAAACAGAATGTCAAGCAAAACTCTGGGCCGTTAGGAAACTAAGTAGGATGACTTTTAAACCAAATAGCAATTCTAGTCTTTTTATAGGGGGAATGTGTGTAATAGATTTCAATTTTGATGGACTATTGAGACCGATCTTTCAAGTTTTTGCATCTGAGAAGATCAAATTTCATCTAACGAACTCATATAGGAAACAACAAATATGGATGAAACATTATGGAAGAATGCTTGTTCCACCGTGTAATTCGGAAGAACCGCGAAGAGATAGTATTAATTGGGTACAGCACGAATTCGAACTGAATTTAGGAGATGAACTCTCAATCGCCGGTCTAGGGTGGCTCAGCGTTCGACGTGGTCCATTTACTGTTAAGGTAACAGTTCCAGAAAATGTTACCATCACAAAAAGAATTGCTTTGGTTAATCCATACAAAAAAATAGAGCACAAGAGGAGGTATAAAAATGATAAGAAAGGAACCAGGTATTAATGTTGGTGTGAGTAACAGACATGTGCACCTTTCCCAAAGTGATCTTGAAACACTTTTTGGAAAGGGCTATCAGCTCACAGAATTAAAACCATTAAGCCAGCCGGGGCAGTTTGCATGCAAAGAAGTGGTCACCATAGTTGGTCCAAAAGGTGCTATTGAAAATGTCAGAATCCTGGGGCCGGTCAGAAAAGACACACAAATTGAAATTTCGAGAACCGATGCTTTCAAACTTGGAATCAATGCACCTGTCAGAGAATCTGGAGACATTGAAGGAACACCTGGGTTGGTAATAATAGGTCCGAAAGGCGTTTTGACCATTCAAAAAGGTGTGATTGTGGCAAAAAGGCATATTCACATGCATCCCAAAGATGCTGAAATCTATGGTGTCAAAGATAAACAAATCGTGAAAGTGCTCGCGGAAAAACCTGAAAGAAAAGTCATTTTTGATGATGTTGTTGTTCGAGTGAGCGATAAGTTTGCTCTAGACTTTCATATTGATACTGATGAAGCTAATGCCGCAATGCTCAACAGCGGCGACTTGGTATGGATAGTGGAATTTTAGTCGAATATCAAGGAAAAAGTTATAGATACGAAAAGCCAAAAAGGGCGATAGAAATTTTGAAGGATCTAAATTTGAATCCATTGGAGCATCTTGTGATTGTAGATGGAGAGATTTACACTGAAGACAGGGTTGTCAAGGAAGGTTCGAAGGCAGTAATAAAAAAGGTAACATCGGCTGGTTAATTTTTTAATGGCTCCAAAAATTGTCTGGGGGTATGGATATGCTTAGTAAAGAGGTTTTAACCCTTAAAGACGAAGTAATTGAGCTTCGCAGGAATTTTCATGCGTACCCAGAAATTGGATTTGATCTCTACAAGACTTCTGAATTTGTGGCAGATTACCTTGAAAAGTTGGGGTTGGAAGTTAAGAGAAACGTTGCGAAAACTGGTGTGGTAGCAATTTTACGTGGTGCAAATCCTGGAAAAACTATCCTGCTAAGGGCGGACATGGACGCTCTTCCAATTCAAGAACTAAATGATGTTCCGTATAAATCCAAGATTAATGGTGCTATGCATGCTTGTGCTCATGATGCTCACACGGCGATGCTTCTTGTAGCTGCCAAAATTCTCAAAACTTATCAACACGAAATGAATGGCACAGTGAAATTTGTTTTTCAGCCTTCGGAAGAAAGATTCCCGCCAGGCGGAGCATTACCCATGATTCAAGAGGGTGTTCTGGAAGATCCAAAAGTTGACTATGTCTTTGGTATACATCTTTGGAACGCTTTGGAATGTGGGAGAATCGGTGTTAGATCAGGACCTATGATGGCCTCTGCGGATGAATTCAGGATCATTCTCAAGGGTAAAGGTGGTCATGGTGCCACACCGCACCTTTGCAAAGATCCAGTTGTTGGAGCCTGCAATCTTGTGATGACCTTGCAGACAATTGTAAGTAGAAAAGTTGATCCTTTGGACAGTGCTGTTGTCACAGTTGGAAAAATTGAATCTGGAACAGCATTTAACATTATTCCTGAATATGCTGTTATGGAGGGAACGGTTAGAACACTCAAAGAAGAAACAAGGTTACTTGTGAAAAGTGAGATACAACTTTTGGCTGAGTTCATAGCCAAAGCTCATGGACTGGAAGCTGAACTTGATTACAAAGATGGCACACCTCCTTTGAAAAATGACGATAAGATGACGGAATATGTTGTAGAAGTTGCCAAAAGAGTAGTTGGATCTGAAAACGTTATCTTAGTACCGCCAACTATGGGGGGAGAGGATTTTTCGTTTTTCTTGCAAAAGATACCGGGATGCTTTTACTTGGTTGGGTCTGCAAATGAAAAGAAAGGTATAAATAAACCTCATCATTCTCCGTATTTTGACATAGACGAGGACTGCTTACCAATAGGTGTAGAAATGCATGTGCAGGTTGTGAGGAATTTGCTATGTTTATCGTAGCAATTAGTGTAAAAATCGCTGAAGCTTTAATCTTACCACCTGGTTTGTTCATCACTTTACTCATAATGGCAAGCGTTAAACTGAACAGGTTAAACAGGGCGTTCTCACTGTTCTTATCAGTTGTAGCTATCTCTCTTTACATTATCTGTAGCGTGGTGGGCGTTTGGATTTTCGTGAGACCGCTTGAGAAAGGCTTTGCAAAAATTGAAGACTTTCATCCGGATGCCGTAGTTGTTTTCGGTGGAGGAGTAATAAAAACACCATATGGTTATCAACTTGGGCCAAACACGATTTTTAGATTGCTTTCCGGAATTGAACTTTCACTCAAATATAACGTTCCTATTATAATCTCGGGTGGCAGCTTACCCGGTACAAAAAAAGTTTCAGAAGCTATTATCATGAAGGATTTTGCCGAAAATTACCTGCCAGTAGAAATGATAATCTTGGAGCCCAAGGCGATGAATACAAAACAAAACGCAGAGCACACAGTGGAAATAGCAAAAAAATATGGGTTCAAACGTCTTTATCTAGTTTCTTCAGCAGTACATTTAAAAAGGTCAATCTGGTCCTTCGGCCAGATTGACCTTGAGATCAAGTCATATCCAGCTAATTATCTTTATGACTACTCCACGAGTTGGATCGATTTTCTACCCAACAAAGATGCACTAAACGCAAATCTTTCTGCTATTCATGAGCTTTTTGGCATCCTGTACTACAAATTACTCGACATTCTTAATCCTTAGAAACTCGTTTCGACCATTATGCACTTACCCATTGTGTACTGAATATCTCTGCTTTTGAGAAAATTTTCAATATCCTTCGATCCTGCGCCGGGTTGAAACCAAAATCTATTGAATCCAAGTTCCACCGCTTTTTGAACCTCTTGAAGGCCCTGGTCCGGCGGGATCACGAAAACCAAGAGTTCCACGTTCTTGGGTAATTCCTCTAGAGACTTCACACACTTCAAGCCTTCTATATCATCAGCGTTAACATTAACAGGATAGACTTCATAACCTTTTGTTAGAAGATCTCTAACTATCTTATTGCCATATTTCTCTCTGTTTCTACTTGCACCTATGACAGCTATTCTTTTGAAATTCTTGGGGTTCATCTTCACCACCCCTAATGCAATAATGTTCGTACTACACTGAAACTGGTTTGAGAAGGCCAAACCTTTTCATTGCATTTTCAAGTACGTGCAGAATTAATTCTTCATAAGTAAAACCAGCTATTTCTGCTATTCTTGGCAGATCTGAGAATCCTCTCGCTAAACCAGGCAAAGGATTGATTTCCAAAAAGTAAGGATTACCATCTTCCTCTGAAACTCTCAAATCGATTCTTGCAAGATCTCTTATTTCAAGGGTTTCACAAACTCTTATGGCCATCCTTTTAAGCTTTTTCTCTAGAACTGCGTCGATTTTCGCCGGGCAAGTGTAGGTTACATACCGATCGGAATTCTTTTTCACTTTGTAACTGTAAAATTCTGTTCCATGCTTAAAGTGAATCTCCATTATTGGAAGAACCCTGTATTTGTTGCCTTCTTGTAACACTCCTATTGTAAATTCTCTTCCTCTTATGAATTCTTCTACCAGCACGGGTTCATTGTAAATAGAGAATAACCTCTCAATTTCCCTTTTGTACTCGTTCATATCGTGAACCAGACCGGTCTCGGAGATTCCCTTTGAAGACCCCTCTGCGTTGAGCTTAAGAATCAGCGGAAATCTCATATTCTTTTTAAGTTTTTCGTTCAGTGAACGAATGACTTGAAATCTTGGGGTTTTAACATCTTTAGAAAGCAACACCTGCTTTGTAAGAGCTTTGTCCAAGCATACAGCTAGCGTTGTGGCATCTGAACCAGTGTAGGGTATGTTGTAAAAGGATAAAATAGCAGGGACCTGAGCTTCACGGGCACGAGTATAAGTTCCTTCTGCAAAATTGTAAATAATGTCCACATTCTCCGAGAGCAGAGCTGGTATAAATTTTTCCGGAACAGCTTCCATCAAAACGACCTCATGCCCGCCACTTTCAATGGACCTTTTGATGTCCATTACTACTTCCATACTATCGTATTCTGCTTCCCAGTCTTCGACATCTGGCCTGACTCCTTTAGGTACGTTGTAAGCTAATCCCACTTTCGTAAGAACCACCTCCATTTTGTTCACAAGAATTATCTCACCGTATGATGATCTTGAATATTTCAGTATTAGACAGATATTTTGTCATTAACGTTAACTTTCACTCAAATGCTTGGCATTATGAGCAAAATGATGTGATATTATCTTCGACAGAAAGGAGGAAAACAATGAAGATAATACTCGACTGTGATCCGGGCCATGATGATGCATTTGCCATGCTTCTTGCGGCTTCTTCAAAAGAAATTGAATTGCTTGGGATTACCACCGTTGTTGGTAATTCTTATTTGCACAATACAACACGTAACGCTAGAATTGTGCTAGATATGTTTGACCTCGACCTCCCTGTTTTTCCAGGATGTGAAAGACCAATAATGAGAGATATTGTGACAGCCCCAGAGATTCATGGCAAGTCCGGTTTGGACGGTGCAGAACTTCCGCCGCCTAAAAGAAGAATTGAGAAGCTGCATGCGGTTGATTTCATGGCTCAAACTTTGGAAAGATATGACGATGTGACAATCGTTGCTACTGGTCCCTTGACAAACCTAGCATTGCTTTTAGTTAAACATCCTTACGTCGCCAAGAGGATAGCTTCAATAGTTCTTATGGGTGGTGGAATTGCTTTTGGAAACATCACCCCTGTTGCGGAATTCAACATTTTTGTTGACCCAGAGGCGGCAAAGATTGTTTTTGGTTCTGGCATTCCTATTGTTATGGCTCCTTTGGACCTGACTCATCAGATAGTTGTGACCGAGAAAGAAATTGAACAAATGAGAAGTTTGGGCGACAGGTTCAATCTTCTTGCCGATCTTTTGGCTTTTTTCAAAGCCACCTACAAGAATATCTTTGGAATAGACGGTGTACCTTTACACGATCCAGCTACAATTATGTATCTGATAAGACCGGACATCTTCGTATCAAATGAATATTACGTCGACGTTGAAACCAAAGGTGAGCTCACTTGTGGGCAGACTGTTGTTGACATTTGGCGAAGGAGTGGTAAAGAACCCAACGTAAAAGTTTTGACCAAGGTAAGTCGCGAGAGATTCTTTGAGATCTTCTTTGAAAAAATATCCTCATTGAGGAGGTAGGGAACATGGTAGATCCAAGATATCACATTAGAGTCGAACCGGATGCTGTTGGAAAGTATGTGATCGTTGTCGGAGATCGTGGTAGAGTGGAGAGGGTTGCAAAGTATTTTGAGAATGCTGTAAAAGTTGGAGACAACCGAGAATATTTAACCTATACAGGATATCTGCTAGGTGAAAAAGTTAGCGTTATGTCAACTGGGATGGGTGCGCCAGCGATGGCAATAGGAATTGAAGAACTTGCGACAACGAATGCAAAAGTAGTCATAAGAGTAGGAACGACAGGTGCGGTGCAAAAGCATTTGAAGCTGGGCGATAGTGTTATTGCAACTGCTGCTGTGAGAATGGACGGTACAACCACGCAGTATATTATGCCAGAGTTTCCAGCCGTGGCAGACTTTCGAGTGGTTCAAGCTTTGATTAACGCTGCAAGAGAAGTTAAAAATCCTTATCATGTTGGAGTAGTTTTATCAACTGACTCGTATTATGGCAGGAAATTCGATCCTGAGAAACATTCCTACATTGAAAGACAGCTGGAAAAGGCACATGTATTGACTGTTGAGATGGAAGTTGGGGCTCTTTACGTAGTTGGCATGCTGAACGGTCTACTAACTGGTGCGGTTCTGACTGTAAGGGAAGAAATAACCGATGAAGGATACATTCAAGCTGGTGAAAAATTTGAACATGGTCTTGAAAATTCCATTAAAATAGCCGTTAAGGCTATTGAAAATCTTATACGAGGAGGTATGTCTTTATGAAGAGGCTGCTTGTAATGCTTTTAGTTGTGTTGACACTGGTAATTTTTGCAAAACCATTGAAAGTCGCCCTCTTAATCAACGGTAACCTTGGTGACAAGTCTTTCTTTGATTCTGCAGCAAGAGGCGTTACAATGGCTAGAGACATGCTTGGCGTTCAAGTAAAAATAATTGAAGCTGGTTACAATCCTGCAAACTGGAGACCGTATCTTGAAGATCTTTCTGACCAAGATTACGACATAATCATCGTTGGAACTTGGCAAATGCAGGAGTTACTTGAGGAGATTGCACCAATGTATCCAAAGAAAAAGTATTTCATATTCGATACAACAGTTGATTACTCTAAGAAAGGGCTTAGCAATGTCTATTCGATTCTTTACAAGCAGAACGAAGGTTCATTCCTGGTTGGTGCACTTGCTGCAATGATAACAACATCGAATCTTCCTAAGACAAACCCAGAGCCTATCATTGGCTTTCTTGGTGGAATGGATATACCGGTCATAAATGATTTCTTGGTAGGTTACATCGAAGGAGCTAAATACGTTAATCCAAACATTAAAGTCTTGATCTCTTATGTTGGAAGTTTCAACGACCCCGCGAAGGGTAAAGAATTAAGTCTGGCGATGTACAGGCAAGGTGCTGACATCATCTTCAACGTTGCAGGTAACACAGGTGTTGGTTTGCTCGAAGCAGCTAAAGAAGCAGATAGGTGGGCAATTGGAGTTGATTCGGACCAAGCTTTAATCTATGAAGGTACAGACATAGAAATTGCCAAGAGAATAGTGACGTCTATGATGAAAAACGTAGATCTTTCACTGTTCCGTGGAATAAAGATGCATTTGGAAGGAAGGTTGACCTACGGGCGAGCTGAAGCCCTTGGAATTTTAGAAGGCGGTGTCGGTGTTGCTGACAACAAATACTATAGAGAATTGGTCCCAGAACAGTTCAGAAATATGATCAAGCAACTTGAAGAGAAAGTACTCAAGGGCGAAATTAAAATTGGCACTGCTTATGGAATGTCTGCTGACGAACTTAACAAGCTTAGAATGAGTGTGAGACCGTGAGGAAGCTTCCGCTTCCTCACCTTTTTGAGGTGAAAAATGAACGCTCTAGAAGCTGTTAATGTCACGAAAATATATCCAAACGGTGTTGTTGCGAACAAAAATGTCAATGTTCAGATAAAACTGGGAGAAATTCACGCCATAGTTGGGGAAAACGGGGCAGGAAAGACCACTTTGATGAAGATTTTCTTCGGACTGGAAAAGCCAACTAGTGGAGAAGTGCGAGTTTTTGGTAAAACGGTGCATTTCTCCTCTCCAAAAGATGCTATAAGGCACGGCATTGGTATGGTTCATCAGCATTTCATGCTTGTGCCCTCGTTTACTGTTGCCGAAAATATCATGTTGGGAATCGCTCCCAAGAAAGGTCCTTTCGCCGTTGACTTCAAGAGAATGGAGGAGATCGTCTCGGAATATTCAAAGAAAATGAATTTCGATGTCCCGGTATGGGAGAAAGTCATGGATCTACCTGTAGGGGTTAAACAAAGGGTAGAAATACTAAAAGCGTTGGTAAGAGGAGCTAAAATTCTGATACTCGATGAACCGTCATCTGTTTTGACGCCACAAGAAGTTGAAGAACTCTTTCAGGTTCTTCGAAGATTATCGCAAGAAGGTATAACAATAGTTTTCATCACTCACAAACTAAACGAAGTTAAGCAAATCTCTGACAGAATAACAGTTATGAGGAACGCTCAAGTGGTAGGCACCTATGAAAACAGCGAGGTCACAGAGACAGACATCGTTGAGCTGATGATAGGTAGAAAGTTTGAGTATGAGATAAATCGTACTCCTTCCAAGCCGGGGAGAATAATACTTAAGGTTGAGGACCTAAATTATTATCGCGAGGACGGAGCACATATATTGAAAAATATAAATTTCTATGTCCGAGGCGGTGAAATTTTAGCAATAGCAGGTTTAGAGGGAAATGGTCAAAAGGAACTGGTTGAGATTATCACCGGGCTCAGGGAAAAAGCATCTGGTAGAATTTTCTTGAACAATGCGAGAATTCTTGGAAATTATCCTTCTGAGATAAGACGCCTTGGACTTGCACACATACCAGAAGACAGAATTGAAGTTGGCAGTGCTTTAGACTTGTCAGTTGCGGAGAACTTGGTTAGTGATCGGTATTATGCCGCAGAATTTAGCAATAAGTTTTTTTACAAACCAGCAATGGTCAATAAATTTGCAGAACAAATGATAAGATTATTCAACATAAAAGCTAAGTCTCCGACAACACCGGTTAGATTTCTCTCTGGAGGAAATATTCAGAAGATAATTGTTGCTCGTGAAACAACAAATGAATGTTCAATAGTTATCGCTGATCAACCAACTCACGGGATTGATGTTGCATCAAGCGAATTTGTGAGAAAAAGATTGCTTCAAATGAGAGACGAAGGCAAAGCGGTTCTGCTCATCTCCACAGATTTGCAAGAAGTTCTTCAAATTGCTGATAGAATTGTCGTTCTGTACAAAGGTGAAATAGTTGCGCATCACGTAAATGATGGCTTAACTGAAACAGAACTTGCTCACTATATGCTTGGCACAAAACGGCAAAGCTGGGACGTTTTAAAGGAGTATTTGCTATGAGAAGAAACTTAATCACTCTTGAATTCTTCAGATTCATTGTCACAATATTGCTAGCATTGCTGATAGGTTATATTTTCTTGGTTTTTACAACTGATAAGCCGAATGAAGCGTTCAAATTGTTCACAACTGGTCCACTTACAACTCAGAGGAGATTGTTCGAATTCTTGAATAACTCGGTTCCGCTGATCGCAACAGGTCTTGCACTTTCACTGGTTTTTCAAGCGAAAATTTTTAACATAGGGGCCGAAGGACAATTCTTTTTTGGTGCTTTTGGTGCCATGTTATGTGCCTTAAACTTTCCGAAGGTTGATTTCGTTCACTTGCTTTTGACTCTATCCTGCGGCGCTCTTTTTGGTGCTCTTTGGGCATTGGTACCAGCTGCATTTAAGGCAAAATGGAAAGCAAGTGAGCTGGTTTCTTCTTTAATGATGAACTATATCGCGTATTATCTTGTTTTGTTTTTGGTGAACAACTATTTTCGCGATAAGACTGCTGGAGCTTTGGTTTCCTACAGATTTCCAGAAACAGCGTGGCTTGCAACTTTAACACGATATCGACTGAACTCCGGGATCTTCATAAATGTTGCAATGGCAGTTATCACGGGTATTGTCGTTTATCGAACGAAGCTTGGCTATCAAATTAGAGCAGTTGGCGCAAACAAGAAATTTGCCTTCTTCAGTGGAATTGAAACGGTTAAAGTAACTTTCTGGATCCAGATTCTAGCAGGTAGCTTAGCAGGTTTGGGAGGTGCTGTAGAAATAAGTGCAATGTATCGCAGATTCATATGGCAGTCACTTCCCGGATATGGATTTGATGGAATAATAGTTGCCATCTTGGCAAGAAATAATCCTTTTCTCGTTCCTTTTACGGCTTTATTCATTGCATATCTCAGAACTGGTGCAAATATTATGGCCAGAACAACTGGCATCGCACCAGAAATTGTAATAGTCTTGCAGGCAATAATGATATTTCTCATAACAGCCGAGGCATTGTTGGAGAGAATTAAAACAAGACTTATAGAAAAAGAGGCGATAAAAGGTGAGTAATTTTCTTCATTACTTTTTGGATCCAGCTTTTTGGTATAGTGTTATAAGAGTCTCAACACCTTTGTTGTTTGGTACAATGTCAGCTTTGGTTTGTTCCGTTGCTGGTACAGTTAACATAGGTATAGAAGGTATGATGCTGATGTCATCTTTCTGGGGAACGATCGTCGCTTCTTTTTCTAAAAATCCATGGCTTGGACTGCTGACGGGAGTTAGCACAGCAGTGGTTCTTGCGGCTCTTCTGGCGTATTTTCATCTGAACTTGAGAACAAATGTTGTCATAGCTGGTGTAGCAACTAATCTTTTTTCTTCAGGCCTAACAGTTTTTTTGCTGTTTATGATAACCGGTGAAAAGGGAACATCCGCGGCACTGAAAAGTTACGTCTTACCAAGGATCCAGTTGCCAATCCTAAAGGATATTCCTTTCATCAACAAAGTACTTAGTGGACATAATGTCCTGACCTATTTAGCTATTGTCTCGGTTTTTGTGATTCATTACTTGATAACAAAAACTCCTTTTGGTATGAAAATAAGAGCTGTTGGTGAGAATCCTGACGCGGCACTTTCAGTAGGTATTTCAGTCAAAAAAATGAGGTACTACTCCTTTCTTTTGAGTGGAATGCTTGCCGGATTTGGTGGTGCGTTTTTATCCATGGGATACGTATCTTGGTTTGCAAGAGACATGACTTCGGGAAGAGGATTCATCTCTCTGGCGGCTCAAGCCTTGGGAGGAAAATCTGCTTTACTTGGTGGAGTAGGTGCGATGTTGTTCGGCATTGCTGAGAGTGTAGGAATCACTCTTCAATCACTCAGAATTCCTTCAGAAATCACAAATATGTTCCCCTTCATACTCACTTTAGGTGTTTTGCTTCTTTACGCAAGAGTTAGAGTTAAGTCACATTCAAGGATTCAAGAGCAGTGAGTTTCTTTCTTCTTCTGTGAGTTCTCTAAAGGTCCCAAGTTCAAGATCTCCCAGGGTCAGTCTGCCTATTCTAACTCTTCGAATGATTTTGTAGTTGAGATTTAGGTACTTAATTATCTTCTTGACTTCGTGATACTTGCCCTCTGTTAAAACTATTTTCAGCTGGTTGTTGGATATCAGTTCAATCCTCTTAGGATGAAACTCCTCACCGTCTATGTACACACCAAGACTAGCTTCACTTAATTTCTTTGGATCAACATGTTCAAGAACAACCACATGATATTCCTTTTCAACTGCATGCTTTGGACTAATTAATTTGTGGGTTAATTGACCATCGTTGGTCAGTATTAACATTCCTTCCACATCTTTGTCCAATCTTCCGGCAACATGAAGTTCGTCGCAGTAAGGATGATCAATCAAATCGAATACCGAAGCTTCATAGTCGGTTCGATCGCTTACATATCCTGTAGGTTTGTTAAGCAACAGATAAACGAACTTGTGGGGCGTCACAAGTTCACCGTCTAAAAAAACTTGGTCCTCAGATTTTACCTTGAAGGACGGGTCAATTATTACCTTGCCGTTTACTTTTACCTTGCCACCTTTTATTAATTTCTTTACATAACTTCTGCTCCCAATTTTTGCATTCGAAAGGTAGCGATCTAACCTCATGAAATCTCTCCCATCAGAATAATACTTGCCCTAGGTTAGTTTATCATGGTATAAGTATAAGAGGTACTTCATGCCACAGGCAACTTGCTATAATTGTTTTAGATTCTTCAGGGAGGTCTGCGAGTGAAGAGATTTTTAATAATACTTTTAATATTGCCAACACTTTTAGCACTTTCTGTTGATCTTCAGAGAACTTTGGAAATTTATGGCAACTTTCTTGAAATGTACAAAAAAGGTGATTTTTCCCACCCATTCTTAGAACTTCTGAACAGAGAACTGCAAAATCTTTCCTTGTATAGATATTACAAAAGTCTTTTAGATAAGAGCGTAGATCGAAGAGAAACGAACCCAGATCTTGGCTCCTATATCGCGCGAATTTACGATGCTGCCTTTTTTGAAGATGAAAATGAACAGCTTGCCGCTTCAATATTCCTGGCTTACCTTGCTTCTAAGTTAAGTCATGCAAAGTTCACTTCCGAAATGATTATGAAAAACGACGCAGTCGTAAAATTTTTCACAAACTATCGTGATGTAGTAACGAAAGAAGCACGTTCCTTCTTCAGCTGGATAGTCAGCTATCAACTTGGTTTGTGTGAAGAGAGACCACCGGTTGAAGTTGAGGTTGAAACGGTTGAGCTGCCTGAGGAAATCACCTACAGATTTACTCCACCTTCGAATTTGGTTCATATCAAAGACCTAACATTGTTCTATGCAGATCCAGCAGTACAGAATACTTTAAAGGAAGCTGTTCCAAGAGCAAAGCAGAATATAATAGCTGATCCATCAAGAGCAATGGTGTACATAAACAGGGAAGCAAATTTCCTCGCAAGGGATATTTTCAAGCCCGTCACAGCCTTTCAAACGCAAATTGCAAAAGAGGCCGTAAAAATTACACCTGTAAAATCAAATCTAAGTTGGCTTAGGTTCTTAGCCTACGGTATTTTGATATATCTGTTTAGAAAAAGAGTAAAAGTGCTCATGATCTTGATCTCGATTGTTTTGGCGCTAGAAATTCTGCTTTTTCTGTTCTTTTTCGAGCCGTTTTCGACTTATCAAGGTCTCGCATATGGCTTAGTTGCTATCTTTGGCCTTTGTTTTTCAGCCATTCTGATTGTAAGAAGATTTATATCCAGAAAAAACATTTTAGATTTTCTTTTTTTGATAGCCCTGGTGGTTGTGTTATCGCTACCATTAATTCGAAACTGTGAATCATTGTAAATGGAGAGCTTTTCTTCACTTAGAGAGTCCGTTTATTACTCAACGTTGAAGAAAGAACTTTTTGAGGATGAACTATCGAAGGTCTTTCAGCTTACAAGATCTCTTGCAACAACACTATATGTAAGTATTGATGAAACTAACAAACTTTTCAATGAATTGTTTGATACATTTGTTGATGCTTACAACCTCAAGGCCTTTGATGAATTAACCTTTTCACCTCGTCCTTTCATAAGGTTTGCAAATGAATCAGCGTTCTATTCTGGTACCAATTTTGAACAACGGTTAAATCTGTTTAGAAACGTTAATCGTCCCTTGGAAAGTTTCCTGCTGGATGAATCATCAAGAAGGAGCCAATTCGAGAGGAATTTCAGAAATCTTAAGCGCCATTTGCAAAGAATGCTGGCTTATTCTGCTGATTTCTTAAGAAATGACATAGTTGACTATGTTGAAAGACTCTTCACAACAAACTATCCGATACTCTCGAACGTTTTTCCAAAACTTGAGCTCCTCAGTTATCAAGGTACATCTGTAAAGAGCCCGGACATACCAATTTACAAAGAGATTACCTCATTAAAAATATTGATAGCCGTCATACTAATACTAGTAGCTCAGGTACTTATCAAACCTATTTATGTTTTACCGGCGACTTCTCTAACTCTAATTTATGTAATTTTTGAATGGTTCAATATGGATAAGATTAGAATTTTTGTTGAGCAAGGTCTTCCAATAATAGAACTTCCACTCAGTCAAGCTTTTATTCCTGGTATATTTGTTCTTGTAGTAGGTTTGTTCGTGATAAACATCCTTAAACTTCTTGCAAAGGGGGAGAGAGCATGAAAAAGTTTTTAGTGGCGTCTTTGTTAATTGCGCTCACAGTCATCGCAATGGGTTTCAAGGTAATCATGGTTACGGACATTGGTGGACTTGGTGACAAGTCCTTCAACGATGGCACTTGGGAGGGAATACTCACGGCGGCAAAGGAAATTGGTGCTGAAGCCCAAGTTATCCAGTCATACGAACAAGCAGACTATGTTCCAAACTTGACAAAAGCGGCGCAGCAGGCAGATGTTGTATACGCGGTTGGTTTCATGATGACAGATGCATTGTTTAAAGTCGCAAGACAGTTCCCGAAAACATATTTTGTAGGTATTGACATCGTTCCGCCGGCAGGAACTAATTTACCAAACGTTTTGTGTTTCATCTTCAGAGAAGAGCAAGCTGGGTTCTACGCTGGATATGTTGCAGCAGCCATGACTGCAACTGGGAAAATAGGCTTTGTTGGTGGAATTCCAATACCACCAGTTGAAAGATTTAGGTATGGCTTTGAGGCTGGTGCAAAAATTTACGCAGAACTTCACAAAAAACGCGTTGAGATTCTTAGAGGGTACACAAATGATTTCGAAGATCCAAAGAAGGGTAAAGACCTCACTCTCGCGCAGTACGCACAGGGTGCCGATATAGTCTTCCTTGCAGCTGGTGCCTGTGGCAATGGCGGTATCGAGGCAGCAAGAGAAAAAATGGTCTCTCTAGTTGGATCGGATAAACTAGTCGATATCATCGACTACTTTGCAAAGAACAAGAAAGGATTTTTTGCAATAGGTGTTGATGTTGATCAAGATTACATGGCGCCAGGTGTTGTACTTTGCAGTGCAACAAAAGGTATCTCTGCAGCCGGTTACTACGGTGTGAAATGGGCGTGGGAAGGTACTTTTGAAGGTGGATTGAAAGTACTCGGTGTGAAGGAAAACGGCGCTGGAGTTAGCCCAATGAAGTACACTAAGGGCATGATACCAAACAGTGTAATCGCAGAACTCGAGTATCTTACAAAGCTGATCAAAGACGGTAAGGTCGTTATCCCAGATACTGAGGACGCTCTGAAAGCCTTCCGAGTACCGGCAATAACATTCCCATTCTGAGAATAATTTCAAGGGGCCCCAAAGTGGGCCCCTTACTGGGGGTTCATGGTGTGGAAAAAGCTGTTGAAATGATCAACATAGTGAAGAAGTTCCCTGGTGTTTTGGCCAACGACAACGTCAATCTCACTGTTTTGAAAGGTGAAATACATGCGGTAGTTGGAGAAAATGGTGCCGGAAAAACTACTTTGATGAACCAACTTTACGGATTGTTGAAACCAGATTCTGGTGTAATCAAGATTTTCGGCGAAGAAGTTCACTTTAAGGGTCCTAGAGACGCGATAGCTAAAGGTATAGGAATGGTCCACCAACATTTTATGTTAGTCAACAACCTAAGTGTTGCCGAAAATGTTGTGCTTGGTTCTGAGACAACTAAAGGCATTGTTTTCGATTTGAAAACAGCCAGATCTAAGGTTGAAGAACTATCAAAGAGTTATGGTTTAGTTGTCGACCCGACAGCGAAGATTGAGGACTTACCCGTTGGAATGCAACAAAGAGTCGAGATCATTAAAACACTTTACAGGGGAGCTGAAGTACTGATTCTCGATGAGCCTACTGCAGTTTTAACACCTCAAGAAACAGAAGAATTATTCGAGATTCTAAGAAAGCTGAAAAACTCAGGCAAAACTATCATATTTATTTCACATAAACTTGATGAAGTTATGGAAATTAGTGATCGAATAACTGTGATGCGCCAAGGGCGGGTAGCAGGGGTTCTGGAAAAAGTTAAAACAAATCCCAGGGAAATCGCAAGATTAATGGTAGGAAGAGATGTGGTTTTCACAGTTGAAAAATCTCCACCAAAGGTTGGTGAAGTAGTTCTAAAGGTGGAAAATCTTTGGATAAGAGATTATAGGCATCTTGATGCAGTCAAAGGTGTTAATTTTGAAATACGTGCAGGGGAAATATACGGAATAGCTGGAGTAGCTGGAAATGGTCAGACTGAGCTAGTTGAGGCTTTAACAGGCTTGCGAAAAGTCGAAAAAGGTAGAGTAATCTTTCTTGGACAAGATGTGACAAACAAGTCTGTTGGAGAACTGCGAAAATTGGGGCTTGCACACATACCTGAAGATAGACATAAATATGGTCTTGTCTTGCAATTTACCGCGTACTATAACGTCATTTTAGGTAGGCATGCTAGTGCTCCTTTTGCTAAGTTTGGTTTTCTCCTACATAATGACATTTCTTCGTTTGCTACCAATTTATTCGAAGAATTTGATGTACGACCAAGAAACGTGAAGATGCCTGGTATGAATTTCTCAGGTGGAAATCAACAAAAACTAGTTGTTGCACGTGAAATGAGTGCGAAGCCCAAGTTGATAGTTGTAGCACAGCCTACGCGAGGACTTGATGTTGGAGCCACTGAATTCATCCATAGAGCAATTTTGAGGCTCAGAGACAGCGGAGTAGCAGTTCTTTTGGTCTCAATGGAACTAGATGAAATTCTTTCATTAAGTGACAGACTGGCCGTAATGTACAACGGTGAGTTTATGGGCGAGGTTGATCCAAAGTTGGTTAGTATTGAAGAGATCGGTCTGATGATGGCTGGGCACCGAATCGAATTTGCTGGGAGGCATTGAAGTTGAACAGCAAAATATGGTCATTTTTGGTTCCGATTGTTTCTGTGATAATAGCCTTGTTAATTTCATCGGTAATTATCCTGCTGATAGGTCAAAATCCAATTACAGCGTACATGGCTCTTCTTAGAGGAGCATTCGGTTCGCGGCTCGAAATAGCGTCAACAATTGTCAAGACAACGCCTTTGATCCTAACGGGCCTTGCAGTTGGTTTTGGCTTTAGAGCTGGTTTATTTAACATTGGTGCTGAAGGTCAAATGATAATCGGTGCAATGATAGCGACTGCCTTTGCTATAAACATCAAATGGATGCCAGCTATCCTCGCAATCCCGTTGACGATGTTAGTCGGAATGCTTGGAGGAGCAGTTTATGCAGGAATCATAGGTATATTGAAAGCCAAGACAGGAGCGCACGAAGTCGTTTCAAGTATCATGCTTAACTGGATTGCGGAATATCTTTCAAGTTATGTTGTTACTGTGCCAATGGGAGTGGGGTACGGAACGCCAAAGAGTCCGGAGATTGCCGATTCAGCAAAATTGCCACCGCTCATGACTATTCAAGCCACGGAATTGACGTCAGGCATAATCGTTGCAATACTTGCAGCTATCATAATGTACGTTGTTTTGGAAAAGACCAGCAAAGGTTACGAGTTCAAAGCCGCTGGTTTTAATCCGTACGCAGCTGAGTATGCTGGGATAAGGTTATCACAGAATATAATTCTGGCGATGGCAATAAGTGGAGCTCTTGCAGGTTTAGCGGGTACGCTTGAAGTTATGGGAGTTCATCACAGATTCCTTGGTACGCTTTCTGGCGGAAAGGGATTCGATGGTATATCCATAGCACTGATTGGCCAAAATCACCCCATTGGAATCATCTTCGCAGCCTTCTTGATTGGATCATTGCGAACCGGTTCAAACGAAATGCAATTTGTGGGTGTTCCAAAGCATATCATCATGATAGTACAGGCCATAGTGATCTTTCTTGTTGCTGCAGATAGGATTGTCAGAACTATCTTGATAAGAAAGAAGAAGGTGGTAGCTTGACACGAGTCTTGATAGCCCTTGGAGAGATCTTTACCAATCCGGCTTTTTATAAGCTTACTCTGACAGCTGCAACCCCCTTCATATTTGCGTCACTCGGAGGGGTATTCAGCGAAGTGACAGGTGTAGTAAACATAGCACTCGAAGGAATAATGTTGATGGCTGCATTTTGGTCTGTAGTTTTCACTACGATCACTGGTAATCCGTGGATAGGACTTCTATTCGCGATTTTGGTCGGCCTCGGAATGGCATGGTTACACGCATGGGCGAGCATAAAATGGCGGGGTAATCAGATCGTGTCTGGGACCGCTTTAATACTTTTAGCTCAAGGCGTCACTGGTTTTTTGATGGAACCAATTTTTGGCAGACCTGGTCAGACTGACATAGTCAGTCGAATACCAGAGATCAAAATTCCTTTCTTTTCACAAAATTCGTTTTTAGCTCAATCGATAGGAGAACTCAGTCCGATGGTATACATGGCTTTTGGAATGGTAGCCCTTGCTTGGTTCATAATATACAAGACAAAATTGGGTTTGCGAATGAGAGCTGTTGGGGAGAATCCAGAAGCAGCAGACACATTAGGGGTGAACGTCTACATGATACGCTATTTTGGCGTATTGATGAGCGGTGTCATGGCTGCCTTGGGTGGGGCATTTCTAAGCATCGGAGAGGTTGGAAACTTCAGAGAACTTATGACTGGTGGAAGAGGTTTCATCGCTTTGGCTGCCATGATTTTGGGCAACTGGAATCCTATCGGAGCAATGTGGGCAAGTTTGTTGTTTGGTTTCTCAGAGGCCCTCGCTAATCAGCTTCAAAGTAGTCCGTTGCTAAGAGTGGCTTCAAGTACTAAACCCTTGTTCAATATGTTCCCGTTCATAGTTACTTTGATAGTCATTGCAGGTTTCATTGGGAAAACAAGACCGCCAGCTGCCGATGGTATACCATATGAAAAATAAGCTGTATCAACAGAAAAGAATATCCTAGAGTGTTGTTTTTTTGATTCTTCTAAAGAAATACGTTCGAAACGTTTCTAGGAGCCCTCAAAGTCGGCTTGCAAGCGAATTAAAAAGTCCTTCGTAACTTAGAACTGATTACTCTGAGACAGATCGTTTAGCAACGGAAAAACTTTCCTCTAACTTTAGCGTTAAGCTGCAAAAATCTTATCGAGATACGAGTTTTAGCTTTTTGCAAATCAGGAATATTCGCATCAAATTTCTGTAGAAGAATTAATTCTCAGCATGAAAAATCTTGCGTTAATAAGCTTCTGAACAACTAAATTCGCTGAGGAACTAAAAGATAACTAGAACAACTTGGCGTGCCCAAATCTTAGACTCATTTGGTTTTTCAACTTTTTGAGAAGATAAGACTGTGTATAAGCTTTTTTGCAATTGGTCAATCTGTCTTTTCCTCAATTTTGAAAACAACTTCGTCTCCGTCACATAATTCTTGGACAAAACTAGCACTCTTTCCGTTCACCAAAAGAACGTACTCTTTTACTTTCTTGGGATTGAAATCAATGAGGTTGAAAATATCTGCGACGATTGGTTTGTAACTTTCGTGAACGATGCTCATCCCATTAATTAAAGGTGTGTCCAAGGGCACGTAATTTCCATCAACCATAACCAAACTATCTTTACGACTTAACGTAACCTCTGAATCGTTCAATTTGATCTTTATGGGTTTTGAGGTATCAACAACATCTCTTAACGTCTTGGGGACCGTCTCAAAGATCACGTAGGTTTCTGATTCACTTTCCTTTATTTCCACTAAATTGTAACGATATCTCTTAGCTTGCTTTTTCTCGCCATTGTAGTAATAATGAATATCCTCTGTCTCGTTTTCTAAATGTTGAACTAGTTGGTGCGGATCAATTTTTTCGACTGTTATGTCATCTTTTTCCTTGATTTCATAATTCAAGTCCTCCATTAATTGGTTGTTTACCAAGACCTTTGGAAAGAATCTGTTTCTTTCTTTCCCATCCACTATTACAACAAAAGGCTTAACATATTTGGACAGTGAACATTCCTGGTCCAGACCATATGGGATTTTTTCGACAGTTAAAACATCGCCGCTGTTCAATCTTCGATAAAGAGCCGTTTCACTGCCATTGAGAAGAACTCTCAGTCCACCGATTTTTCTTTGTGGGATTGTTATTGATTCGCCGTTGAACCGAAAAGTTAATGATGGTCTAACATCTCCAAGAATATCGTTCAAATTAAAACCAACTTGCAGCAGAGCATGTAAAATGGTTTGGCCTTGACCAATTCTCAACAGCTTAACTTTCTCTCCATTAATTTCAACTATATCGTATATACTTCCGATATCACGAGCAGCCATGTAGGCTATTCCAGAAACAGTTACATATTCACTTCCTTTGAAATCTTCCTTCAATATTTTAACCTTGTCTAAAGATTCAACAGTCTTCAGAGATATTCTTCCCTCGGGTATCTGTAGAGACCTAGCTATTTCTCTTTGAAGGATGGAAAGTTTGGCTCCACCACCAACTAACAACACTGCGCTTGGGACACCACCATTCAGTTTTACAATTCTTTCAGCTATTTCCTGGGCAATAGTTTGAACTATTTGTTTTATTGATTCGAATACTTCTTGGCTGTTCAACCTAGTTGTTTGATTAGTTATTGACAAAGCTTCTACATATTCTGTTGTATCAAGGCGTCTTTTAACTTGCTCAGCAGTTTGAAAGTCTAGCAAATAGTTCTGGGCGAGAACTTCTGTAATCTCATCGCCTGCCATTGGTACCATGTCATAGCCAACAATTGAACCAGCTTTTGAAATTGCAATGTCACTCGTGCCAGCACCTATATCGACAAGCGCTATGTTCAAGATTCTTAAATCCTCTGGAACGGAGATTTCAAGCGCTGCAATGGGTTCCAATGTCATGAAAAATGGCCTTAAACCCACCTTTTTGAGAGTCATCAACATAGCCTCTACAACCTGGTTGGGAAGTAAAGCGGCAACAATCTTAGTATAAGCCTTCTTACCTCTATGTCCTACGAGGCTTTTCATCCAAAAACCATCCAGTCTGTAATCAACTGCCGAATAACCCACACATTGCAGCTCTGTGCCATCCTCATCTATTATTGGAACTTTTGACAAAGCCATCAGTTCCAACTGTTTGACGATGTCCACATCAATAACAGCGTTCGGAATATCTATTTCTGCCTCGCTAACAACTGTTTTCAGGAATCTACCAGCCACTGCTACCGCGACTTCTTCGAGTTTGATTTCGTTCCTATCTTCAAGTCTCTTCTTTATAGCAGATATGACTTTGGCGACCCCTTCAATATTGTGAATCTGACCATCCAACATATATCTGTACGGATGTTCTATAGTTTCAAAATCTATGACATGAAGTATATCTTCTTCAACATAACCAAGAAGTCCAGTAACTTTTCTTGTGCCAACGTCTAGAGCGAAGATCACCAAAACTACACCTCCACAACGGTAACGCCAGTACCACCTTCAGCTGGAGTTCCAAATCTGTATTTTTTGACACGACTATCACTTCTTAAGATTTCCCAGATACCTACAGCTAACCTTCCTGTACCTTTTCCATGTATTATTGAACCTGTTTTAAAGTTGGATCGAACTAATTTATCTATAAAATCTTCAACAATTGGTTCAGCCTCTTCAACAGTTAGTCCTCTTATGTCTATTTCGGGTTTGACTAATTCAGTGAAAACCGGTTGTACCTGCTTTTCTTCTGAATCCTTTATGAAAGTTTTTACAACACTTCCCGGATAAGTCTCGAGTCTTATTCCCTTGAAGTCGATAACTAGCTTTCCACCCCTCATTTCAACGACCCTACCAATGGCATCTCCATTCTTGAGTCGAACGTAATCTCCTACGTTAATTTCTTGAGAGTTAGCCAACTCATTTGGAATCTCAAGATCCTTCAGCATTCTTGTTTGTTTTTCAAGAACTTTTGAAGCAGATCTCAGAGATTCGACGTTATCATTCTTTTGCTTCAAATTGCTGATCGCTTCATCGATTTGCCTTTTCATCTCTCGAATATATTCGTAGGTTTTTCTCAGTTCGTCGTCAAGTTCTTCTATTCTTTTTGATTTAAGATCCCGATATTTCTTTTCGTAATCCAGACGCATCTTCTCAATTGTTTCTTTCTCCTTTTCAAGTTCCTCTGTTCTTTTCGCCAGGATTGTTACTTGCTCCTGGTAGTCTCTCAACACTTTTTCCATATCCAGGTAATCCTTTCCTAGCAGCTGCTGTGCTCTTTGAAGCACGGTTTCGTCCAAACCAAGCTTTCTTGCAATTTCGAAGGCATGCGATGCACCTGGAACACCAAGCAATATTCTGTAAGTTGGAGATAAAGTTTCTGGGTCGAACTCCACTGAAGCACTAACCAGTTCTGGATCGTTTGCAGCATAAACTTTAATTGGTGTTAAGTGTGTGGTGACGATAAACTTTGCTTTTAATTCTTTTAATTTTTCAATTAGAGCAAGCGCGAGGGCGGCTCCTTCTAAAGGATCTGTTCCAGATCCAAGTTCATCAAAGAGGACCAAAGTATTCTCATCAGCAATTTCGAGAGCCAAAACGATATTACTAAGATGAGACGAAAAGGTGCTTAGATTTTGCTCTATACTTTGTTCATCTCCAATATCGACGACAATTTTCGAAAATCCAAACAATTCAGAGTCGGGTGAACAAGGTAATGGGAAACCAGCCATCATCATGACGCAGAACAATCCAACAGTCTTGAGTGATACCGTTTTTCCTCCCATGTTGGGGCCGGTTAATACCAGCCCCTGTTTATCCTTCGGAAGTATTATGTCAACTGGGACAACGATCTGGGGATTCAACAGTGGATGTCTTGCTTTCATAAGCTTAATAATTCTTGATGTCGATGGGTAAATAACCGTCGCATTATATTTATTCGCAAACAATGCTCTGGCACGCAAAGAGTCAATTTGTGCTACAATTTCCAAACTTTTCTTGATCGAGTCAATCTTCTGCAAAATCATCGACGTGAGATTCCTCAGTATCTTTTTTACCTCAATCTCTTCTTCTTCACGAAGCAATCTGAGCTGATTATTCAAAACTACGAATTCTTCAGGTTCAATGAAATAAGTCGCTGCAGAACCAGATGAAGCATGCACAATGCCCTTTACTTGGTTTTTGTGACTCGCCCTTATGGGGAAGACATATCTACCATCTCGTACAACAAATATATTGTCCTGCAAAATTGCTTTGTTTGAGGTTATGAAACTTTCAACTTTTTTCCTCATCAATTGTGTCATATGTTTTATTTCATTCCTTATTCTTCCAAGCTCTTCACTTGCCTCATCTTTCACTAAACCATCTTCGGAAATACATCTTCTAATGTTCATCACAACATCTTCGAGAGATTCGATCTTTCCCGCTAATCTCTTGATCAAGTCTGACTCCTTGACCTGTACGATTTTCAGTTTCACTGCGTTAGCTGCTGTTATTCCATCGCAACATTTCAAGAGTTCCTTCGGGTCAAGAATTAAAGTGTTTTGGGCTTTCTCGAGTATTTCTTCTATATCTACTGAAGCAATATTCTCTGGAAAAACTTCATAACCAGAGGAAGTTATTCGTATCATTTCCTCCACTAGAGATAGTTCTGAATAGCAATCTTGCTTTGGTCTCAAATTGTCCAAGACTTTCCGACCAATTCTGGTGAGTGCAAATGATTTTACCAACTCGATTACTTTTTTGAATTCCAATTTTTCAACTGTATAGATTTCTATTTCAATTCACCTCCGAGCCCTTTACAATTATCTATTGTAAAACACGTATCAAAGTTTCCAAGCTTTTAGTTTCATTTTTCAGCTTGATTTGGCTTACGACTTTGTAAAATCCAGTTTGATTGAAAATTGAGCTGTTCCATGGATAAAACCTAAAGATCTCATAGTTCTCATAAGGAGCTAGCCATAGTCTTACAGATTGATTACGAAAAAGCAGGGTTGATGGTTCCAGGCGAACGGTAATTTCATCCAAAATTAAAAACACATCCTTAGAGCTTTGGTTCTGGACAAAAATGGAAAAAGTTACTTGATCTCTTCCTGAAATCTCTTGGGGTGCATCACTGTACAGTTTCACATTGGTTAAGTTTGATTGCGCTGAAGAAACGCAGAAAACTGGCAACGTTACCGAGCTAATCGAGTTGTTCACAAAACATTGGATGTTTAGGATATAGTTTCCAACTTCGGTCAATTTAACATTTGGGATGTCCAAGATCCTAACTTCTTTGCCTATTCCAACATCGTTAAATTGTTGGTTTAAAACAATTTCATTCTCCATTATAACTATATTGCCACGCTTTAGACTGTACTTTACCTTTTCGATATTCAGATTTTTTACACTAGCTGTACTATTTCTTATATAGGCAGTCAGTGCCGCTGTTTCTCCAGGAAGATAGAAATCTAAAAGACCGTCCACAATTAACTCATACGTCTCAACAGCGGTGAAGGTTTTTTCGGCTTTCAGAATTTGATCGTCAACCTGAAGTGAGACAATAACCTTGTACTGCCCTGACTCCAAAGCTGTTATGTCTATCTCTCTGGTAAGGTCGAAAAGTAGTCTACTTGTGTAAGCTCTCAGCGTTGCTTGAACTGGCTTTTGCTGCAAAAAACTGTACAATATACCTTCACCCTTAGTTATCTGAAAGTTGAAATTCTTTATCGTGACTGTACGATCTTTGTTGTGATTGTTATAGAGACGAACTCGTATGTCCAGCTGTTTGCTTGAAGTGTAAGGGTCGTCCAACTGAATAAAGAGTTGATTTATTTCGAAACTTTGTCCCGGCAACTGTCTATAATAAAGGCGTAAGCCAACAAAAAAAATAAACAATACAAAAACGTTCAACATTAGAAAATAAAGACCCTGTCTTCGTGAACGCCGGGTCTTCTCTTTTTCCCTATTTAGAAAGTCTTTCTCGCGCTTTCTCCATTCCTCGGGACTTCTCGAAAAATATCTCACGGTGCGCCAGCCACCCTCAATACTTCATCAAAAGAGGTTATACCCCTCAATACTTTTTCAAAACCATCTATGAACATTGGTCTCATTCCTTTTTGTAGAGCCAAATCATATATTTCTCTTTCGCCACCCCCAGCTACAACAAGCTCCTTAACTGCACGATCCATTATCAACACCTCAGCGATGGCGACACGTCCCTTAAAGCCTGTTCCACCGCAGTCCGGGCAACCAGGACCAGCTGTGTACTCCCGAGGCTGGATTTCCGGAAACACTTTTTTCCACAGTTCAGTGTATTCCTCTCGCAGGTCAGTTTCTACCTTGCAACTGTCACACAACTTTCTTACCAACCTTTGGCTTATCACACCCACGAGCGCGGTACTTATCATGTGTCGATCTATACCCATATTAACTAAGCGATCAATTGCCCCAGCCGCACTATTCGTATGAAGGGTACTCAAGACAAGATGACCGGTCAATGACGCTTCAATTGCAAGAGATGCAGTTTCTTTGTCCCTCATTTCACCTATCATTATGATGTCAGGATCTTGCCTCAGGAAGGATCTAAGAAATCGTGCGAAAGTTAATCCAATTTCGGGATTGACTTGACATTGTGTTACACCATCTATTGTATACTCAACAGGATCTTCCACCGTCACTACGTTCAAAGTTATATCTTTCAGCTTATTGATCATCGCAACTAAAGTGGTTGATTTTCCACTACCAGTTGGACCTGTAACTAAGATTATTCCATGTGGTCTGTTAAGTAGCTGAAGAATATGCTTGTAATTGTAATCGCTGTAACCGAGTTCTTCTAACTGTCTGTATGCTCCAGAGACTTTCAGGATCCTCATCACGATTTTTTCACCGTAGACTGAAGGCATTGTAGAAACACGAAAATCATATTGTTCGCCCTTGATGTTCATATAGAACTTGCCATCTTGTGGCAACCTTTTTTCTGATATATCTAACCCAGACATAATCTTTATTCTTGTAACTATCGCCGGGTGTTGACTTCTTGGAATATCAGTTATTTTTCTCAACAATCCATCAATTCTGTATCTGACACGCACATATGCTCTGAACGGTTCTATGTGAATATCACTGGCTTCCATTTCAACTGCTTTGTGAATCACTGTATTAACTAACCTAACGATTGGTGCATCGGCTTCTCCTAAAACTTCTTCCTCCACTGGTTCCGGTTCTATTTCAACAGGCTCAGCTCTTATCTCTTCAGCAACTGCCATTGGTGCTCCTTGAATATGCTGAGCGTAAAGAATCGAGTAAACATTTGGTGTGACAAGATACACAACGGGATTATTACCGGTCAAGAATTTGACCTCATTAACTATTCTGGGATAATTGTAGACAGAGTCTGTAATCACAACCAGCGAGTTATCCTGCTTACCAATTGGGATTATTCTTAATTCGTCTACCATAGCTCTTGGAATGTTTCTTAGAACCTCAACATCGATTGCCCTTGGGATATCCTTC
>JBEPZZ010000021.1:0-25938 GCA_041640575.1 Pseudothermotoga sp.
CACGATGATTTTCTTAATAAATCGCTAAATTCTTGGTACAAATCATTCACCTCTTTTGAAAATCACCCTTGGAAATGACATCTTGGGGCCTATGGATTGCCAATAAATTTGATTGTCAACAACTTTAGTTGGAGTTGGGTCGATTGTGATTATCTCAGCATCCAAGGGAACAACGACTACTATTTCAGAGTCATTCGTTCCAGCTATTGTTAAGTCCTTCATCTGCGTATCCACAACGCTATTGTTCACCGTAGCGGCATTGTTCAACCGGGCTATTTCTACTATTTCCAAAATGCCTGCACGCTCGTTCACATTCGATTCCATAGAAACTACTTCGATTTCTCTACCGATTCTCTTGCTCACATCCTCAAAGTACTTTTTGAAAGTATCAAGCGAAACTTGCTGATACTGTTGGATGTACTGAGCTTGCTTGTTTTTATCTTTAAAGAACAAACCTGCTGTGGTTGTGAATACTGCAGAACCAGAATAATCGTATTCCATTCGACTTCGATAGTACACTATTTCAAACGGTGGTTTTTGTGTGAAAATCGATATGAATTGAAAAGCAATGAAAAAACCAACAAAAGCCATTAGGATGTATAAAAGAGTTTTTTGATTCACTTTGCTGGCTCCTCTCAATTGTAAGATCAGATATATGTTATCACAGGATTTTAATCTTCGAGCACGACCAAAACCTTTGTCCCAGGGGCAACTTGTTTCAAAACATTGAGATCCGACTTTATTTTTCCAAAGACATTTACTGCACTTGCCGGTCTAATCTTATCGTCACTAATCGGAGTTTTTCCGAAAAAGAGACAGATTGCTCTGCCAGGTATCCAGAAAGCAACATCTCCTTCTTCAACAACTTCCCTGCTGTTTTCCTCGAAACTCATTTTTACAGGAGTTTCAAAATAGATCTCATCGCCCCATCGATTCACAACACTTCTAATTGGAAGCTCCTTCAAGACAGCTTCCACCGTAAAAGGAGCTTTTTGTTGATCAAGCTCAGCTATACATTCGTAACGTCCAAAGATGAACTTGATTTTCATCAAGATCACCTCCAAGATAATAATTTTACCTGACAATCTGGTGGTAAAAAAGTTCTTGCTTTAGTCTCATAATTTAGAGTATAATTCACTCAGTGAGTGATCATTCGTGAGAAATGACAGTTTTTTTGAGCCTACGGCAAAATTCAAAGAGTATGTTGTTTTGAAAACAATCTCCCAACTTGGTTCAATTTCACAGCAAAAGCTTGCGAAAATTGTTGGTGTAGCACCTTCAATGGTGAACAAGTACCTCTCGAGTTTACAAGCAAATGGATTTATACAAAAATCGGGGCCAAACAAAAAAAGAATGAATTATTTGTTGACGGATGATGGAAAAGCTCGGCTGCAGTATTTGACAGTTTCGTATTTCAGCGAAGTTGCTCGCCTTCATAAACAGTCAAGAGAAACCTTCAGAAAAGTTTTCGAAACACTTCAACAACTGGAAGCTAAAAGATTCATTTTGTACGGTGCTGGAGTGATTGGGCAAACCCTAGCTGAACTGTTGCTGAACGAGGGTCTGACAGTCGTTTGCCTTCTAGATGACGATCCAAAAAAGCAGGGAAAGAACCTGCTTGGTATCCCAATATTTTCCTCAGAACAATTTGTTTCAGTAAGTTATGACGCTATTCTTATAGCATCTTTTAGACATGCAGACGAAATCTTTCAAAAAGCAAAAAGAAAGAATCTTCGAAACATTTACATTTTCAGGATCGAAACGTCGGGTGAAATGTACCTCGAAAGGAGAGATTGAGCATGAAGGTTCCTCTTTTTGATCTCACAAGGCAGTATGAATCCATCAGAACGGAGATGCTGAATACAATAGACGAGGTTTTGAGGTCAGGGAGAGTAATACTTGGTCCAAATGTGGAGAAACTGGAAAGAGAAATAGCTAATTATGTCGGGGTTAAGCATGCCATTGGTGTGGCAAATGGCTCAGATGCGCTTTACATCGCTGTAAAAGCGTTGGAAATAGGCCCTGGAGATCTGGTGATAACAACTCCATTCACGTTCTTCGCAACAGTCAGTTGTATAACAAGAAACGGAGCTGGTTTTGTCTTCGCGGACATAGATGAAAAAACCTTCAACATTGATCTTGATCAAGTAGAAGAGATTTTGAAAAGACATCCTCAGAAAGATAAAATAAAAGCCTTTATACCTGTTCATTTGTTCGGAAGGACAATAAATTTGGAAAGATTAGAGCAAATCAAGAATGACTACGGAATAAAAATAATAGAAGATTGTGCTCAATCAATAGGTTCGGAGTGGATTTATCCTTCTGGAGAAAGGAAAAAAAGTGGAAGTATAGGCGATTTGTCTATCTTGTCGTTTTTTCCTACCAAGAATCTTGGAGCTTATGGCGATGGTGGCATGATTTTAACTAACGATGACAATCTTGCTGATTTCTGCAAGTACTTTAGAGTTCATGGTGCACGAATCAGGTATTTCCACGAAATAGAAGGCGTTAACAGCAGGTTAGATGAAATTCAAGCTGCCATTTTGATAGTTAAGATGAAATATTTGGAGCAATACCACAAAAAAAGAATCGAAATAGCAAAGAAATACAACCAACTTTTGAGCGATCTTCAAGAAGTACTTGTTATCCCATCGCTTGAAGAAGATCTTGTATGTATTTTTCACCAATACGTGGTGAGGGTAAAGAACAACTTAAGAGACAAACTTAGAGAGTTTTTGAAACAAAACGGCGTTGAAACAGCGATTTACTATCCACTTCCAATGCACAAACAAGTATGCTTTGAAAAAGCTGCAAAAGGTTATTCGTTGCCAAAAGCTGAAATGGCCTCAAGAGAGGTCCTTGCGTTGCCTATTTTTCCAGAATTAACAAATGAAGAGGTTACCTATGTTTGTGAAAAAATCCATGAATTTTTCAAGGGGGTCTGAGAAATGCTGAAGGAAAAGATACTCAATAAAACGGCTGTTGTCGGAGTCGTTGGGCTTGGTTATGTTGGTCTCCCATTAGCAGTTGAGAAGGCAAAAGCTGGATTCAAAGTTATCGGATTTGACATTCAGCAAAAAAGGGTGGATATGGTTAACAGAGGTGAAAATTACATCGGTGACGTCGTATCCGACGATCTAAAGGCTGTTGTTGAAAATGGCAAATTATCAGCAACGACTGATTACGATTGGTTGAGAAATTGTGATGTTGTAACAATATGTGTTCCCACACCGCTGGATAAATTTAAGCAGCCAGACTTGACTTATGTGGTGAACACCGCTGAAGAAATTGCCAAGCGACTCCACAAAGACATGCTTATTGTTTTAGAATCTACAACATATCCAGGAACAACCGAAGAGGTTGTCAAACCGATTCTCGAAAGGACAGGTTTAGTGTGTGAGAAGGATTTTTACCTCGCTTTCAGTCCAGAAAGAGTTGATCCAGGAAACCTACTTTACAAAACAAAGAACACACCAAAGGTTGTTGGCGGAGTTGGCCAAAAATCAACAGAAATCGCTAAGTTGCTCTACGAGTCTGTTCTTGAAGCACCTGTGTTTGTGGTATCCTCACCAAAAGAAGCTGAGATGGCTAAAATACTCGAAAATACCTTCAGATTAGTTAACATAGCCTTGATTAACGAGATGGCAATACTGGCAAGAAAAATGAACATAAATATCTGGGAAGTCATCCAGGCTGCCGCTACTAAACCCTTTGGTTTTATGCCTTTCTATCCGGGACCTGGTGTTGGAGGCCATTGTATACCCATTGATCCGTTGTATCTTACTTACAAAGCCAAAGAATACGATTATCACACAAGATTGATAGAAATTGCTGGGGAAATAAACGACTTCATGCCTGAATACGTCACTCAAAGAACAATGGAACTACTCAACGAGAGAAAAAAATGCCTCAATGGAGCTCATGTTCTTCTTGTCGGCGTTGCTTACAAAGGAGACGTTAGTGATACAAGAGAATCACCAGCGTTAAAAGTATTAGAACATCTTGAAAAATACAATGCCAAGGTTGTCCCAGTAGATCCATACGTAACAGAATTCAAGTACAAGGATGAAGTAAGAAAAACTGAAAGCTTAACTGAAGAATTATGTGAGTGGGCAGATATAGCAATCATTACAACAGCTCACAAAGCAAGGATCAATTACAAATTTTTGGTAGAGAAATGTCCACTGATTTTTGATACAAAGAATATTCTAGGATCTTTTGGATTAAAGTCAGAAAAAATCTACTTACTTTGAAGAATAACCAAAGATTTGTCAAAATCAAATTGTATAATTTTCTGGGGGGAAAATAAATGGGTTGGCTTCCAGTAAGTTTAATCTCAGCTGTAAGTTCCATTTTAATCGCTCTCATTCTCTTCAAATATGTTGTTTCCAGAGATTCAGGGACTGAGAAGATGAGGCAAATTGCTCAGGCAATCAAGGAAGGAGCTCTTGCGTACTTGCGGCGGCAAAATCAAGTGCTTTTCATTTTTGTTGCCATAATGTGTGTGATCATCGGCGCCGTTGCAGGATACACAAAAGGAATCCAGATAGGTATTGGTATGGCAATCTCTTATGTGCTCGGATCTGTCTGTACGACACTAGCTGCCTACATTGGAATGAGAGCAGCAATTGAAACAAATGTTCGAACAGCTTCCGCAGCACGGAAGGGTCTGAAGGCAGCTTTCCCAGTAGCATTTTTCGGTGGTTCCGTTATGGGTTTGTTCGTTGTTGGGATATCACTGTTTGGTATCAGTTTGCTGTATACGGTCTTTAAAGTACTCATGAGATGGTCAGATCAGGACGCTTCAAATATGGTTTTGGGGTTCAGCTTTGGTGCAAGTGCCCTGGCTCTCTTTGCAAAAGCTGGTGGGGGAATATATACAAAAACAGCTGACATAAGTGCAGATTTGGTTGGAAAAGTTGAACTCGGAATTCCAGAGGATGATCCAAGAAACCCGGCGGTCATAGCCGACAATGTTGGTGATAACGTGGGCGACGTGGCTGGAATGGGTGCAGATTTAACTGATTCTTACATAGCAAGCATTATAGCGGCGATGATAATTGGCTCGGAGATCGGCGGAGGATTCTTTACAATCTTACCACTTTTGATTGCTGCAATGGGCTTGATAGCTTCTATGATTAGTCTAATCTTTGTAGTCAGAAGTATCAAACAAAGTCCAGGAAAAGCTCTGAACATTGGAACATTCACAACCTGTTTTATATTCGTTCTATTACTCCTTGTTGTTACAAAGTTTTCTCAATTGGGCGAGAAATGGCTTGGTGTCTTCTTGCCAACCATTGCAGGATTGGCAGCGGGAGTTGTAACTGGTTTAACCTCTGATTATTTCACATCAATAGAGAAGAAGCCTACTAGACACGTTGCGGAAGCCTCAGTTACGGGAACAGCTATAAACATCCTAACCGGTTTTTCGTATGGGTTGAGCAGCATCGTGCCTCCAATACTTTGTATTTCAGCCGCGACAATAGCTGCTTGGTATTTGGCAAGTTGGTTTGGAATTGATCCGTTTTATGGCATTGCAATTGCTGCGCTTGGTATGCTTTCGATAGTAGGTATGATTATCTCAGCCGATGCATATGGTCCAATTTCGGACAATGCGAAAGGCATCGCGGAACAATCTGGTTTGGGTGAAGAAGTTGTGGCTGTAACAGACATGCTTGATGCTGCCGGAAATACCTCAAAAGCTATAACCAAAGGTTTTGCAATTGGCTCAGCAGCCCTCACGGTTTTAGCACTTTTCTCCGCTTATGCACACCTTGTTGATATCAAAAGCCTTGAGATGATCTCACCACAAGTGATAGCTGGATTGTTTATCGGTGCAATGATGCCACCCTTTCTTTCGGCTTTATTAATCCTTGCGGTGGGAAGAAATTGCCAGAGAATGGTTGAGGAAGTTCGCAGACAGTTCAAAGAAATACCAGGGTTGATTGAAGGAAAAGCCAGACCTGATTACGCAAAATGTGTCGATATAGCCACAGTTGGAGCATTGAAAGAACTGATTCTGCCAGGTGTGCTTTCGATCTTGGCGCCGGTATTAACATTGATAATACTAGGGAAAGAGGCTCTGGCTGGTTTCCTCGCTGGGAGTATAGTCAGTGGAATCATTTTTGCCCTGCTCATGGCAAATTCAGGCGGATCATGGGACAATGCGAAAAAGTATATAGAAGAAGGACATTATGGCGGGAAAGGATCGGAAGCACACAAAGCAGCTGTTGTGGGTGATACCGTAGGTGATCCCTTCAAAGACACTGCAGGTCCTTCCTTAAACACAATGATTACCGTGATGTCTCTGGTCGCGGAGGTTTTTGCTCCATTGATACTTCTGCTGATTGTTAGATAAGTCGAAAGCTAATGTCAAATTGGGGCAATTTTGAAAGAATTGCCCTTTTTTACAACTAGATGGCTTTTTGGCTGGAGATCTTCAAGGTAGTATAATCAATTTGCACTTTGGAGGGAGAAGTATTTTGCAAGAGGAATTTTTGGATAAGGAAACTAGACGATTTATCATGATAGACGAAATACTGCAGCCGTTTATTCCGATTACCGAATACGGAAGACAATGGATTAGAAAATTGCCGAGGCTGGTCAAAAATCAAAAAGATTTTGAGGAGAATTATCAACGCCTAAAAAGAATCTTAAACCTTGATAAAAGCCTTATCAACCAAATTGCACAATATCTTTCGAGGATACCTTCGATCACCGAACAATTGTCCAAGCGGCCAACGCATGTGAGCGAATTTGCAAGGATTAAAAGATACCTCTATAACTACGTTAAATTGAGTGAATTAGCTTTTGATTCATACAACTTTGTTGATCTTTCGAATCTTTGGCGGATTTTCGTGAGCATAACCGGTGAAACCGAAAGTTTTAATCTACAATCAGAAAAAATGGCCATACTGAGAAAAGAGCATATAAGAATTAGCAGCGAGATTTCGAAGGAAAGAGAAGAAGTCAAAAGTAAAATCGAAGAAATGTTCAACGCAAAAATTGCCTTGGATGAATTTACCTGCGATAAGGAAACCGGAAAGCAATTGTTAAGCCAGGGGTTGGTAGAAATTGTAAGGCAAAGCCATGAAAGGTATCACCTAAAGATCAAGCAAACCGAAAAATCATTGGAATTGGAAGAGAAATTAAAAGAGGTCGAAGAAGATCTTGCAAGAGAAGAGGAAAGACTTCTAAAGATTCTTGCCAACGCTGTTGAAGCAAATCAAGAATTACTTGAGCAAAGTGAAAGAATAGTAGAACTCATTGATTTGGACCTTTCAAGATATAAATTCTCTCATTCCTTTAACTGCAGTATCCCAGAACTTTCTGAGAATATCTCAATGTTGAAAGCAGTTTTTCCACCGATTCTAAAGTATTGCCAGCAAAATGGTTATGAGTATTATCCTGTAACTTTCAAGACAAACAATGGTATTACGTTGTTGTACGGACCGAACATGGGAGGCAAGACGAGTTTTCTCAGAACTGTTGGTAGCCTTGTGGCTTTGACACATCTCGGCTATCCAGTTCCAGCAGAAAGCTTTTGTTGCCCTCTTTTTGAAGAAATTAGATACATCTCGAAGGGTGAGAATTTGGGCCTAAGTTCTTTCGCGAAGGAAATTCAGTCCTTCGTTCAAGTTCTTTCTTCAAAGAAGCGAAAACTTGTCTTGATGGATGAGTTTGGATCCAATACTAATCCAGTCGAAGGCGAGGCTCTTGCATTAGCCATTACGAAAGTCCTTCGTGACAGCACCGACTTTGTTTTGCTAACTTCTCACTACCCAAGATTAATTAAAGAAGCCGAACAAATCTACGCCTGTGGGAAAATTAAAGACATCAACGCTGATGATCCACATAAAATGGTTGAGTACACCTTGGAATATGGTATTAGGCAGGACATCTTCATGGGAATAATACTTGCAAGAAAGTTTGGGCTTCCTGAGGAGATAGTTCGAGAAGCCTTGAAGGAAGTAGGAACTTATGAGTGAAAAGATTTATACCGTAAGCGAAATAACTCATTACATTGAATTATTGATAAACGATGATCCTTACTTGACTGATGTTCAAATTGTCGGTGAAATAACTGACTTAAAAGAAAGATCAGGACATTTGTTTTTCACATTAAAAGATGAAAGTGCAAGCATTACTTGTGTCTTCTTTGGAGGCGTTTACAGAGGTTACCTTCAAGAAGGATCTTTAGCTCGAGTACGCGGGGATATCAGGGTATATCCACAACGAGGTTTGTATCGGCTTTTATGTGAGGAGGTTCACCTTCTACCAATCAAAGGTTCATTGTTCTTGAAACTTAAGCAAACTTACGAAAGATTGCTTAACGATGGAGTTTTTGAAAAGCCAAAAAAACCTATCCCTAGGTTTCCAAACAAAATAGGAGTGATAACCTCTCGTGATTCAGCAGCGTATCAAGACATCCTTAGAACAACAAAGGAGCGGTTTCCTGCTGTAAAAATACTCCTATTTCACACAAGGGTGCAAGGAGAAGAAGCAAAAGAAAGTTTACTGAGAGCTATTGAAGATGCAAACAATCAGGACTTAGACGTGATTGTGATTGCAAGGGGAGGCGGTGCAAGTGACGATCTATGGGTATTTAACGATGAAGAAGTCGTTAGAGCAGTTTTCAGATTGCGCCATCCTGTTGTAACAGGAATAGGTCATCAAATAGACACTGTTTTGGTGGATCTTGTGGCTGATTATTCTGCACATACACCTACGGCAGCAATGGAGTACATCCTACCTGACAGAGCCGAAATACTTTACAATGCTACTGAGAATTTGCGAAGAATGAAAAGATCCATGGAAAACCTAATTCAGTCTAATCTTATCAGAGCGCAGCTTTTAAGCCAGCGTCTGAAAAGAATCATTGATACAGAATTATCAGGAGAGATGGATAAAATTAAGTTCTTAGTTAGTCGTTTGTTTGGCGTGACCAAGCTTTTGCTTGAAAAATTTGAAAGGGATTTTGAGTTACTAGGAACAAAGCTGACAGTTTTGAATCCGGAGTGGCCTTTGCTACGTGGGTATACAATCATTTCAAAAGAAAATGGAAAGTGGGTTAAAAGTTCTACACAAATCGTGGGTGGGGAACGGCTAATGATAAAATTTTCTGATGGTGTTGTCAAGGTGATTGTAGATGAAAATCGATGAAATGATTGAAGAACTGCAGGTGATTGTCGAAAAACTGGAAAGTGGTCAAGTTGGTATTGAACAGGCTTTGGAACTGTACAAAAAGGGTATGGAGTTGTACAAGAAACTGTTCCTGGCTCTGAAGTCTGCACAAATAGAAGTTCAGGACATTTATGCACAAATTGGAGAGATAAACAGTGAACAGCTACCCAACACTTGATGACATTCTTAAAGCTGACATAAATGAACTAGAAAAATACGCAGAAATAATAAGAAAAAGGATCATTCAGGTTGTCTCAAAGAATGGTGGACATTTGGCATCCAACTTAGGTGTGGTAGAGCTCACAATTGCACTTTACAAGGTCTTTGATCCCAGACACGACATTGTTATCTGGGATACATCTCACCAGTGTTACACTCATAAATTACTCACTGGTCGATGGGAGCAGTTCGATACGCTCAGACAGTTTGGTGGTATAAGTGGTTATTTAAACCCAGATGAATGTGAATACGACCATTTTGCAATAGGACATGCAGGAACCTCTGTGGCATTGGCACTGGGAGTAGAAAGAGCCTTAAAGTTGAAAAAGTTATCAAAAAATGTGGTTGTCGTACTTGGGGATGGTGCACTTTCAAATGGAGAAATCTTAGAGAGTCTCAATCAGCTAAAAACCATGAAATCAAAAATCAAAATCATTCTAAACGACAATGGTATGTCGATTGCTCCAAATGTCGGTGCGCTTTCTGAAATTTTCACCGAAATTCGAACAAGTGCAGCCTATGTGAAACTTAAAGATCTGACAAAATTGGCTCTTGAGAGCTCTGAACTTGGAAAAAGTCTTGAAGAGGAACTTAGAAAACTGAGAAACGGTTTGAAGTCTCTCGTCACTGGGTCGGATTTTTTTGAAGCACTTGGTATAAAACACATTGGACCAATTGATGGACACGATCTAAAAGTTTTGGTTAAGATATTTCAAAGGATAAAGGAATATGACTATCCTGTCGTGGTCCATACGATCACACAAAAGGGCAAAGGCTACAAACCAGCTGAGGAAAACAGTGTGATATTCCATAGTGCACCAAAGTTTGATCCAAGCAGTGGTGAACCCATTCTCAAACAAGGTCATCTCACTTTTAGTGATGTTTTCGGCTTAACCTTGACAAAAATAGCGTCACAAAGAAATGATATCTTCGCAATAACAGCTGCAATGCCAGATGGAACAGGGCTTAGCCATTTCGCCAAAAACTTTCCAGACAGATTCGCAGATCTTGGAATAACAGAACAAAGCTGTGTGACCTTTGCGGCTGGACTGTCTAAAATTGGGATGAAACCTGTAGTAGCAATATACTCTACTTTTCTGCAAAGAGCATATGATCAAATAATACATGACATAGCTTTGCAGGGGCTGGATGTGATTTTTGCAGTAGACAGGGCAGGATTATCTGGAGAAGATGGGCCAACGCATCATGGCATGTTCGATATAAGTTTTTTCAGATCAATACCAAACTCAAGAATTTTTGCACCAATGAACTTGCAAGAACTAGTTTCGATACTGAGATCAGTCTTTGAATTGGGCATAAGAGGTGTTGTTGCAATAAGATACCCAAAGGAAAGTGAAGAAGCTGATTTTGGAAAGCTCTGGCAGCAATCAAAATTGATTGATCCAATGAGATGGGAAATTCTTAAAGAGGGTCGAGGAAACATCGCTGTTTTGGCAACGGGAACTATGGTTAAAAACTGCACAAAGCTTGTGGAACTTGATGCTACAATCGTATATTGTAGATCTCTGAAGCCTTTAGATGGAGATTTACTAAGGCAGGTTGCTGAAAACAGTGAGCTTGTTGTAACAATAGAAGAAGGCATTCTTTCGACTGGTTTTGGGGAGAGTGTTGTTGCTTTTCTGAACCAAGTTGGAATTAAAAAACCCGTTCTCATGCTTGGTATAAAGGATACTTTTATACCGCATGGTTCAAGAAACGATCTTTTAAAGCTATGTAAACTGGATACAGAAGGCATCTATAACAGTGTGGTATCATTTAAAAAAAAGGAGGTATTGACATGGTAGTAAAGCTAGAGTATGGAGATCTTGAAGTCAGTTTAAAAACGCTCAAAAAGCTTGCTTATATAGCTACCAAAGAAAGTTATGGTCCTGTCAACATAGCTTCTGAAAGTTTTTTTGGTAAGCTTTTCGGCGAAAAAGAGGAAGAAAGAATAAAAGTTGAAGAACTCGACAACGGCAAAGTAGTCGTGGATTTGTATCTTGAGCTGGAGTACGGAGTAAAAATATCTGAAGTTGCCAAGAATATTATGGAAAACGTGACACACGTCCTCAAAACCATAGGCGCCTGTGAGGATGTCGAAGTAAATGTTCACGTGACTGGGATCCGCTAAGGAGGTGCCGGATCCTTGGAAAAAGTAAATGGAAAATTCATGAAACTTGGATTTCAAAAGGCCACAGAAGTTCTTGCTGCTCATGTTGATGAACTAAATGCACTAAATGTTTTCCCGGTACCAGATGGAGATACTGGTTCAAACATGCTTGCAACAATGAAGGAAGGTTGTAAATACCTTGATAACCTTGACAAAAACGATCTACCTTCGATAATGGAGAGCATAAGAAACGGTACGCTCATGGGTGCTAGAGGAAATTCAGGAGTCATACTCTCACAAATTTTCAGGGGTTTTGCCAACTATTGCAGTAAAAAAAAGGCTTTGACGCCATCTGATTTCATCGAAATGTTCAAGGCTGCTCGGGTTGTCGCTTACAAGGCTGTCATGAAACCCGTGGAAGGTACTATTTTAACCGTTTTGAGAAAACTTGACGAAAAATCAAGCGAAGCTGAAGGTTTTGAAAAAATATCAGATGTTTTTCGTTGGGCGGTAGAAGTCGCCGATGCAGCAGTAAGAGAGACACCTAAGCTCCTCCCAGTTCTTAGGGAAGCTGGTGTTGTTGATGCAGGAGCAAAGGGTTTATACTACATTCTTCAAGGTTTCCTAGCAGTTGCTCTTGGTGAGAGTAAGATCAATATGCAAATGGTTGCAACGAAAAATGGTGAGGTTTCCGTCGAAGTAGTGGCTGAGGAACTTACGTATCAATACTGCACGGAAGTGATGGTCAGAACGAAAACTGATAGTCAAAATTTGAAAGTTGATTCTTTGAGAGGATTCCTTGAGGAAATAGGCGATTCGGCTGTTGTTGTTCAAGATGAAGGGGTTATTAAGACCCACGTTCACACAAATGACCCAGGTTTGGTTATTCAAGAGGTATTGAAGTACGGCGAAATACTCAAAGTTAAGATTGACAACATGAAACTTCAACATGAGCATTTTGTCGAACAAGTTGAAGAGCAAACAAAGAGAAAATACGGTTTTGTGGCTGTTTCTCCTGGTCCAGGAATATCGGAGATCCTTAAGAATTTAGGAGTTGACCAAATAGTCCGTGGTGGACAGACAATGAATCCTAGCACTGCAGATTTAAAATATGCAATAGACAAAGTAAAAGCTGAGATCGTTTTTCTTTTCCCAAACAACCCAAACATTATACTTGCAGCTCGGCAAGCAACGGAACATGTGAGTGATAAAAAAGTAATAGTAATACCAACGCAAACAGTTCAAGAATGTATATCGGCAATGATGAGTTTTGATCCAAATGAGGAACCAGACAAATTGGAGAAAAAATTCATTGAGGCTGCGGATTATATTATCTCGCTCTCGGTAACTAAAGCTGTAAGAGATGCTAAACATAATGGCACGAAGATCAAAAAGGGTGAATACATGATAATGAGAGGCAAAAAACTTATAGCACATGGCCAATCGTTGAAGCAAGCCTTAAGCAGAGCACTGACAGCGCTAGATCTGAGAAAAAGAGAAGTTGTAACTGTTTTCACTGGTCAAGATGGGACGGATCAAGAAACTGAGATCATCAAGAGTTATTTCGAAAGAGTTATTGAAAACGCACAAATCGATATACGTGATGGAGGACAACCTCATTATCCATACCTAATAATGATCGAATGAAAAGGCACCGAATGGTGCCTTTTCATTTTATAATTCCGAGTTCTCGACCAATTTTTTCGAATTTTCGGATTGCAAAATCAAGGTCCTCCTTGGTGTGTACCGCACTTATCATAACCCTTATTCTTGCTTTTCCGTGCGGTACAAGAGGATAACCAATTGATTGGGCGAAGACATCCTCTTCGAACAACCTTTGACTAAATCTGCTTGCAACTGTTGCATCATAAAGCATTACGGGAGTTATGGGAGTTTGACTTTCTCCGACGTCAAAACCAAGTTCTTTCATCTTGGATTTGAAATATTTCGCGTTTTCCCAAAGTTTTCTGACTCTTTCATCGGATTCCATTAGCATTTTCACTGCTTCAAGACAGGCTGCCGTATCAGCTGGTGACAGCGGTGTACTAAACATAAATGGACGTGCTTTCTGTCTTAAATAATCAATCAAAGGCTTTCTACCAGCGACGTAACCACCAACAACACCAAAGGCTTTTGACAATGTCCCTATTTCTATATCGACTTTTCCATGCAAATTGAAATGGTCAACAATTCCTCTTCCCGCTTCTCCAAGAACTCCCTCTCCATGTGCATCATCAACCATTATCAAAGCATCGTACTTGTCCGCAAGTTTAACAATTTCTTCCAAGGGAGCTATGTCGCCGTCCATACTGAAAACACCGTCAGTTATTATCAATTTTCTTCTTGCACCTTCTTTTGTAGCTTCTTCAAGAACTCTCGCAAGATCTTGAATGTCTCTATGTTTCCACACGTATCTTTTTGCTTTTGACAATCTAACACCATCGATGATACTGGCGTGATTCAGTTCATCCGAAAGAATGGCATCCCTCTCATCCGTTATAGTTGGGATAACAGCTTGATTAGCAAGAAAACCAGACTGGAGGAAAAGCACGTCTTCAACTTTCTTAAAGGATGCCAGGGTCTTTTCAAGTTCAACGTGTATATCCATCGTTCCAGCAATTGTTCTGACGGCGCCTGGTCCAATTCCCCATTTTTCAACGGCTTTTATCGCAGCACGCTTCAACCTTTCTTCATTAGCGAAACCGAGGTAATTGTTTGAGCAAAGATTCAGAACCCTTTTTCCATTAATGATTAGCCAAGCACCTTGAGGACTTTCTAAGGTTCTAATGCTTATGAACAATCCCTTTTTTTTAGATTCCTCAATTTCTTGATTGAAAACCGAGTAATCAAACATCCACTATCCCTCCCCTTTAAGAAAGGTCCATTACCACTTTTCCGCATTCTGCAGTAAGCATCAGTTCAAAACCTTTCTGCCAGTCCCTGAAAGGTATGATGTGTGTAACTACCTTGGATAAATCAATTTTCTTATTTTTCAAAAGTTCGTCGGCAATCTTCCAAGTTTCAAACATCTTTCTTCCTGTAATACCGTGTATTCTTACGCCTTTAAAAGTTACAAGTTCATCTATGGGAATCTCAATACTCTTACTGTAAACACCTAACAGTGAAACTGTACCACCCCTTGTTAAACATTTCAAACCTTGAACCAGAGCCTGCGGACTGCCCGACATTTCAAGTAGAACATCTACACCATCGCCACTTGTGAGCTTTAAAACTTCTTTTTCAAGATCATGACTGGTAGGATCAATCACAATATCTGCACCATTTTGAACAGCAAGTTGTCTTCTATACTCTTTGACTTCCGATGCTATTACCAATGAGGCACCTGCCACCTTTGCCGCCTGGATAGACATTGCTCCAATTGGGCCAACACCAGTTATCAAAACAGTTTTTCCGGTAAGATCTTCAACTAACGCTGCATGCAGTGCATTTCCGAATGGTTCCATAACGGATGCATACTCCTCTGGAATCTCTTTAGAAACTTTCCACAGAACCAATTGAGGAACTTTGATATATTCAGCAAAAGCTCCGTCCATATCAATTCCTAGAATCTTCATATTTTTACATATATGCATTCTCCCAGTTCTACACTGATAACAACTTTGGCATGGAATATGTGTTTCAGCAGCTACGTAGTCTCCTATTTTGACCAAGTTCACAGCTTCACCAATTGCTTCTACGATACCTGCAAATTCGTGTCCAATTGTCATCGGTGGTTTTATGTGACTCTGTGCCCAAGCATCCCACTTGTAGATGTGAACATCAGAACCACAGATCGATGCTTTCTTCACACGCACGAGAACCTCGTGCGGTCCTAGATCTGTTGGTTTATCAATATTCTCCATTGTTAAACCTGCCGCCATGTGTGTCTTTCTTATAGCCAGCAAATTTATCCCTCCCATGTTGAAGCTTACAACAAAAGTAGAGATGAATCAAAATTTGATAGCTAAGGATAGCTAACTCCGCAGCTTAAAATAATCTCATCCTTCAAGATGAGCAACGCGTGGTTTTTGAAAAGTAGATGACTCAACTAGAGAAACACTGGCAGAATAATTAAAAGGCTTAAGAACTGTTAAACCTGAATCATTGTAACAGAAAATTGTTAGCTTCGAATGCAGAATTAACCTGCTTATCTTAGGTGTAAAAACTGCAATTTTACTTCAAAGAGTTTACGCGTTAAAGAGTATTTATGAGGTATGTCATGGTATATAAGTCATGGTATATAATAATTTTAGCTCAATCATCTCATGGAGGGAGGTAGTAGGGATGAGGAAATTTTTGGTAGTCGCTTTGGTATTTGCCGTAGTCTTAGCTCTTGCCGAGACTATAAACTGGGCATTCTTGCAAGAGCCAATCACTCTTAACCCATGGCAACACTATGGACCAAATGCTACAGTATGGAACAGTTACATAATTGGTCCAAGATACGCGGCTCTCTATACTTACTCTGACGTTAGATTTGACTGGATGCCAGGCGTTGCCGCAAGCCTACCAGAACTGAAACAAGAAGGGGATCTATGGGTATATACCATTAAACTGAGAAAAGATGTCAAGTGGTCAGATGGAACTCCACTGACAGCAGATGATGTTGTGTGGACAATGAATATCGTTAGAAAACTGATCGTTGATAATGGATTAGGTGGAAACTGGGCAAGCATGGTTGACAAAGACTATTTCGTTAAGGCCGAAAAGGTTGATGACTACACTGTTAAGACATATTTCACCGCACCAAGTTTGGCTAAGGCAAACTTTGGAGCTCTTATGATGCCAATTTTGCAAAAGAAATATTGGGGTCCAAAAGTTGAAGAAGCTCTTAAAACGGCGAATCCACTCCAAGTTCTTTACAATTACGATAATTCAGACGAACCGGTTGCTGGAGCATTTACCCTCAAAAGATGGGAAAAAGGAGCCTTTATTGAAGTTGTAACAAGAAAAGATTACTACGACTCAGGAAGCATTTTGACACTTTACAAGAATGGTGCGGTTAGTTTCACAAACCCCAGAACTGGTTTCAGCTGGTCAGGTTACGGTGAACCTACAGGAGAAAAGGAGCTTGAACTTGTTACAGGACCCTACGTTGATAGCATAATCTATAGGTTCTATTTGAACCGTGCCGCAGCTATAACCGCTTTGATCAACGGCGATGTAAGCTTTATTTTCAATTCTCTTGGCCTTCAAAAAGGTGAAGAAGATCAGGTTGCTAAAACTTCAGGTATAAAAGTTATAAAGAACAGTGTAAATGGTTTCAGGTACATAGCTTTCAACATGAGAAGATTCCCGATGAACATAAAGGAATTCAGGCAGGCTATAGCTGCAATCACAGATCGCGAGTTCTTGACTGGAAGAGTTCTTGGCGGACAAGCTTTCCCACAGTATGGAGTTGTCCCGTCTTCAAACGTATTCTGGTATAACCCAGCTGTAGAAAAGCTTTCTCCTGGCTATGGAATGGCTTTCGGTCAAAGAATGCAACTTGCGATTGATCTTCTGAAGAAAGCTGGATTCAAATGGGTTGTTGAACCAAAAGTTGAAGGTAACACAGTCACCAGGAAAGGTAGAGGTTTGATTGGTCCTAACGGAGAAAAGATTGAGAGCATCGAACTACTTGCACCTGGTACTGGTTATGACCCAATGAGAGCAACTATGGCAATGTACATCGAAAGATGGGCCAATGACCTTGGAATACCAATAAAAGCTAACCTTGTCGATTTCAACTATATAGTCCAAAGAGTATGGGATGAGCCATTTAACTTCGATATTTACATGCTTGGTTGGAGTTTGGGATATTATCCAGATCACATAGCTGATTTCTTCAAGAGCGACAGAGCAGGAGTTGGCGATTTCAATACACCAGGATATAACAATCCAGAGTTCGACAAGCTCTGTGACGAATTCCTTGCAGCTTCAGATATTCAGGAAGCAAGGAAAATCGCGTTCAAGCTGCAGGAAATTCTTGCTGAAGATCTGCCATACCTTGTTCTTTTCGATACACCAGTCACAGAAGCTTACAGAATGGATCGAATTGTCTTCCCATACGAAAAAACACTTTCTGGTCTGCAATATGTCAGTGGCGTTCCAACGCTTGTAAAACCTGCGTCAAAATAATTCAGAGCATTTTTCATAACCAACCGCCCCTTTGTGGGCGGTTGGATTTTGTAACAAGGAGGAGATAACTAGTGGTTAAATTCATAGGTAAACGAGTTGTGCAAATAGTCATACTACTGTTTATCTATATAACATTAGTTTACTGGTTAATTGAGGCTATGCCTGGAAGCTTTATGGACAAGTATTTGATGAACCCAAAATTGACGCCTGAGATAAGAGAAAATCTGCGTCGTCAGTTTGGATTTGATAAACCACCTTTTGAAAGATACTTGATCTACGTAAGGAACTTTTTGAGACTCGATTTGGGTATATCCTTCTCCTATTTTCCAAGAAAGGTTACATCAATCATAGCTGAAAGGCTTCCAAGAACGGTATTTCTATTCGTAACAGCAACTTTGGTATCTTACAGTCTTGGTTATTATCTTGGCAAGAGAACGGCTTGGAAACGTGGAAAAATTGCTGATAAAGCTGCCACCTTTATTGGAATAATTTTCTGGACAATCTTTTTGCCGTTGCTTGCAATTTTCAACATATGGTTGTTCGGCGTAATACTAGGTATATTACCACTGAATCAATTTATAAACCCGAACTTGTGGAGAGCTGCTCCCGTCTCTGCCCAAACTGTTTTCATTAGACTTTTGCTCAACGCTTTTATCTTCCTTGTAGTTTTCTTAATTATGATGATTATTGCTCAGCGACTCAAAACAATAACCGCCAAAAAAGTGACAATCTACAGTACAGTTGCAATTTTCTTATTTGTTTCGATTTTGGTATGGATTTTCTCAGGCCTTGGAAAATATGTTTTTGACATAATAAATCATATGATTCTTCCTGTGTTAACTCTCACAATGTATTCTTTTGCAGGTAGTATGCTTGTAATGCGTGATACAATGCTTGATGTTATCAGAGAAGATTACATCACAACGGCCAAAGCAAAAGGATTACCCGACAAAGTTGTTAGGGATAGACACGCAGCTAGAAATGCGCTTTTACCACTTGTCACAAATTTCGTGATAAGTCTTGGTTTCACAATTGGTGGAGGTATCATAACTGAAACCATGTTCTCTTGGCCAGGACTTGGGAGAACCTATCTTGAGGCTTTAAATCAACAAGATACACCCTTGTTGATAGGTTTGCTTGTTTTCACCGGAATATTTGTCCTGATCGCTCATTTAGTAGCTGACATTCTGTATGCTTTCCTAGATCCAAGGATCAGGTATTAAAGGAGTGATTTAAATGGTAGAAGTCGCAATAAAAGAGCCACTATGGAAAATAAGGTTTAAACTGTGGGCTAGATCCTTCAAAGTAGGTTGGGAAATTTTCAAAGAGAAAAAATTGGCTCTTTTTGGGCTTGGTGTAATTATCTTCTTTGCAATTTTTGGCTTTTTGTACCCCTTTTATCCAATGATGATGAAAAACCTATTCTGGAAAAACGATCCTTATGGTTTCGAAGCTTTCGCACCATATGATCCAGTGATTGGCTTTGATCCAAACATTTATAACCATCCATCTCCACCTTCTTTGAGGCATCCTCTAGGAACAGACCCACTTGGAAGAGACATACTTTCAATGATTATGTACAGCACTCCAAGAGAATTTGTTCTCGGTATAACGGCTGCGCTTATAACTGTATTGATAGGTACGTTTATAGGTGCAAGTTGTGCATATTACGGTGGAGTTATAGACGTGTTTTTTATGCGACTTGCTGACATAGTGATGCTCTTCCCAAGCCTCGCACTTTTGATGGTTCTCAGTGCTTTTATGGAGCTGACACTTTTCAGACTAGCAGTCATACTTGGAACTCTCTCGGGCTTTGGTTCAATAACATTGGTCTTAAAGGCGCAAGCCTTGACTGTAAAAGTTAGGCCATTTATAGAAGCTGCAAAATCAGCTGGTGCAAGTGACGCTTACATAATTTTCAAACACATCATTCCTAACATAATGCCTCTTTCATTCCTTTACATGATGTTCAACGTTACAGGTGCAATTTTCACCGAAGCTGTTCTTTCCTTCCTTGGACTTGCAAACATACGAATGAGCTGGGGTGTCATAATTCAGATGGCTGAATCCTCAGGCTATTTGATGGGAGCAAGCATAGGTACATATTGGTGGCTCTGGGCACCAGCTGGAATCTGTATAACACTGCTGTGCTCGGCTTTCTATTTCCTCGGTAGAGGGCTCGAAGAAATCGTCAACCCAAGGTTGAGAAAGAGGTGAGAAAGTTGCTTTTGTCAGTGAGAAATTTGAGGATGCATTATAGAACAAAAATGGGCTATGTAAAAGCGGTTGATGGGATAAATTTTGACCTTGATTCCGGTGAAAGCCTCGGTATTGTTGGTGAATCGGGTTGTGGAAAGACTTCCATATCAATGACAATACTTAGATTACTGCCTGACAACGCTGAATTTAAAGAAGGGCAGGTACTGTTTGATTCAGGAAATGGTGCGGTGGATTTGGTTAGTTTGAGCGAAGAAGAGATGAGAAAATACAGATGGCGTGGAATATCTATGATCTTTCAAGCTGCTATGAATTCACTTAATCCAGTTTACAAGGTTGGAGATCAAATAATAGAGGCAATCCAAAACCATTATCCCGATGTCCCTGTAGACAAAGCACGAAAAAAGGTAGCTGAACTTTTCGAACTTGTCGGACTTGATCCTTCACGAATGGATCAATATCCACATCAATATAGTGGAGGAATGAAGCAGAGGGCAGTAATTGCCATGGCATTGGCGTGTGATCCAAAAGTTATCATTGCGGACGAACCAACCACGGCTTTGGATGTCATTGTTCAAGACAGAATTCTTAAAGAAATAAGAAAAATTCAGCAGAAATTGAACATGGCTATGATTTACATTTCCCATGACATAGCCGTTATTGCCGAGGTAAGTGACAAAATAGCTGTCATGTACGCTGGAAAATTTGTTGAACTGGCTGATTCAGTAACGATATTCAAATGTCCTATGCATCCCTACACCTACGGGCTGATGCACGCATTTCCGAGCACAGTTGGTGAAAAGACAGAACTTACCACGATACCAGGTGAACCACCAAACCTTCTGAATCCTCCTAAAGGTTGCAGATTTTCTCCAAGATGTCCAAAAGCCGATGATTTGTGTAGAAATGTCGAACCAGAATATAGGGAAATAGAGAAAAAACATTTTGTGGCATGCCATCATCCTGTTCAGCCTGGAGAGGTGGTGCTATTCTATGAGAAATGATCTAGTCTTGAAGATAGATCGACTTAGAAAGTTATTTCCTGCGGAAAGAAAGTTATTCAGATCGACAAAGCTGTTTGTTCACGCTGTTGATGACATAACATTAGAGGTTGCAAAAGGTGAATCTCTTGCACTAGTCGGGGAATCAGGCTGCGGAAAGACAACAACTGGAAAGATTCTTGTGGGATTGGAACAACCAACTAGCGGCAGAATTGTCTTTGAGCAAGAGGACATTACACCATTGCTTTTCGAACATGATGGCAAAGCAAGAGAGTACGTGGACAAAACTTATGTTGAAAGATTTTTGAATATGCAGCAAAGAGATATTGAAAAACTTGATGGAATAGACAGAATATACGCAGAAAGATTCTTTGCGCTTGGAAAGAACAGGGAAAAGTTTTTGCAAGAATTCTTGGAGAACAGAAAAGAGAGAATGCGCCAGCTCAGAAGAAAAGTACAAATGATTTTCCAAGACCCGTATGAATCTCTCAACCCAAGGATGACAATTTTCGATATCGTTTCAGAACCTTTGAACATCCATGGCATAGGAAGCTTGAAAGAGCGAGAAGACAGAGTAGCTCAAATGCTTACAGATGTTGGCTTGACTCCACCTGAGACTTTTATGTTCAGGTTTCCTCACGAACTTTCTGGTGGTCAAAGACAAAGAGTCGCAATTGCAAGAGCTTTGATCCTAAATCCATCATTTGTTGTTGCTGATGAACCAACATCGATGTTGGATGTTTCTATAAGAACAGGTGTAATGAAGCTAATGATGAATCTGGCTCAGGAACACAACATAAGTTATCTGTACATTACCCACGACCTTGCTGTAGCAAGATATATGAGTAACAACATGGCGGTTATGTATCTTGGTAAAATTGTGGAGACGGGTCCAACAGAGGAAATATTGCTTAACCCACTTCATCCTTACACAAAGGCATTATTAGCAGCTGTCCCAGTTCCAGATCCAGAGATCAAAAGAGGCGAGCCAAACATAAAAGGAAGTGTTCCAAAACCTATAAATCCACCAAACCGCTGCAGGTTTTTCGAAAGATGTCCGTACGCAGTGGAATTTTGCAGCAAAAATGACCATCCACCACTTGCTGAAGTATCACCAGGTCACAAAGTGGCTTGCTACGTAGCCAGTGGTGAAGCAAAGTGAAAAAACTGATCCTCTGGTTGACAATCTCCCTGATGGCGGTGAACTACGCCGTCGGGGTTTTTGTTTATAGAGGATATGTGAGAGCTCTGAAAGAATCTTCGGTAATTTGTGTTTTGAATAAAACTGAACACCATCTTTCAGGTTCAATCACTGTTGAATCCCGTTGGCCACTCGAATTAGTACCAATTGACTATCAGGTATATTTTTATGACAAGGACGGAAAGTTGGTTCAGACTTTCGCTGATTCCTTCAGAAATTCTTCAACAGCAAGATTTGATGCAGAATCATCGATTGATTTATCAAGCGAAAATGTTAAGATCATAGGTATTTCAAACGTCAGAGTTAAGTGGTTATGGATCAACGAAATAGTACCATTGCCAATAGAGGTGAAACTACCTTGAAGAAAGCTTTGGGATTTTACTTTTTAATGTCCTTCGTATATCATTCAGTAATTTTCGAGCTTTTGATGAATCGTTTTTCACCGTTTCCTTCTTTTATAGTATGGATACTGACAATTACTTTGAGCTGGTACGTGGGCAATGGATTTTCAAGTTTTTCAAGAGCCCTATACTTGATTACATTGTCCTTTCTAACCGGCGGCATAATCAGCTATTTCGTTATGACTTTCTACCTGCGTGAATCAATCAAAGCAGCAATCCAGATCATTACACTCAAAATGACAGTTGTATCGCTTTTGACAATCTTTGCGTTGAGTTCCTTAGTTGCCCTTCTTGGATACATGTTCAGAGAGGAATAAAATTGTGAGTCCAACTAAATTGTTGAGGACATGACAAAGCGTGGAACAGAACAAACTATTTGTTCTCAGAACCGATAGTGAAAAAATATAGCCAACAATAAGTCTGTATGCTAGATTGTAAAGAGAAAAACCCTCGAATTTTGAAAAAACATTCAATAAGTGAACTAAAGCAAATGTTGCCGCGTTCATTATAGAATTGGGATAGATGTGGAGTAGAACTCCTCGAAATAAAATTTCCTCTGAAATTGGTAGAAGTATTCCAACGCTTAAAAATAGTTGAAATCCAAATCCTTGTGGAATCTTGGTTTGCGAGGCCTTCAAAAGTGATCCAAAAACCAAAGTTACCGAAAAAACAAGTATAAACCACCAAAATCCCACAAACTGTATTTGAAAATTATAGTTAACCCCGAATATAAGAAACAATAAAACAGAATAACAAAGTTGAGCTATTCCTGCCAGAAGAAACAAGTTACTAAACCGAGATTTAGTAACTACTTTTTGAACACCTATGAACCCAATCAATGAAAATAAGTAAAAGATAAATTTCAATTCACTGCCTCCAGGATATTCCTCAAGCTTCCATTGCAAACACCACAGCCAAAACAAACATCCCAACGACAGTCTGCAGTAGTTTCTCCTTTCAGTGCTTTTAGATATTCAGAGACGAGAAATTCTTTGTTCACAACTTGAATATGGTCCCATGGGAAACTTGCGTTAATATCCCTCTCAGACATGTAAGCTTCAACATCGATACCAGCCTGTTCAATAGCCTTATACCAAAGTTCGTAACTGAACATTCCTTCCCAGTTATCAAAGATGGCACCATTTTCAAAGGCATTTAGAACAACGTTGAATATATTTCTATCGCCCCTAGATAATAATCCTTCCACCAAGCTCATCTTTGGATTATGTATATTAAGTGAAGCAAAACGCTTCAATTTGTAAAGAATTCCCATAACATGCTGAATATATTCTAAACTCTTTTGTTCAGCAAACTGAAAAGGGGTATGAGGCTTCGGAACAAATGGTGCTATAGATACGTTTATTTTGGAGAACCCCATTTTTCTGGCCAGAATGACCATGTTAACAATTCCTTCTATATCTTCGTCTGTTTCGGTTGGTAAACCTATCATGAAATAAAGTTTGACTCTGTTCCAGCCTGCTTCTCTGGCAACGCGTAAAGCGTTTATGTAATCTTCTTCCGAAACGTTCTTGTTTATAACATTTCTCAACCTTTGTGTACCGGCCTCAGGGGCAAAGGTTAAACCAGTTCTACGGGTTGTTGTGATCAATCTTGCAATTTCTACACCGAAAGCGTCTAATCGAGTTGATGGGATAGAGATGGAGATATTCTTTTTCTGAAGATACTCGTTCAGAGACAAAAGAATATCTTCTATCCTCGAATGATCAGCCGTGGAAAGAGAAAGAAGAGCAAGTTCTTCATAACCAGTGCACGACAAACTCTTTGAAACTTCATTCATAAGATTCACCTTGAATTTTTCTCGAACTGGTCTGTAAAACAAACCAGCTTGACAGAATCTGCAGCCACGATTACAACCTCTCATTATTTCAACAACCACTCTGTCATGAATAACTTGGCAATGCGGCAAGATTCGAAATTCATCCAAAGGATAATTGTTCAAATCTAGGACACTTCTCTTAACAATTTTATTTGCAACCCAGTTGTATCTTGGCTTAGGAGGAATTGCAACAGAATAAAACAAGGGGACGTAAACTCCTTCTATTTTTGAAAGTTCCTTCAGTTTTTCGTACCTATTTGCATTCTTCATTTCAACCATGAGTAATGCTATTTCTTTGACTACCTCTTCACCTTCTCCAATTACCATGGCATCAAAAACTTCAGCCATTACTTCTGGATTGAGGGTGCAGGGACCTCCTGCAATAACGATGGGGTCAGAATCTGTCCTTTCAGTTGACCTTAAAGGAATCTGTGATAAGCTCAATAGATGTAAAACGTTTGTGTATGAAAGTTCATATTGGAGCGATATTCCAACAAGATCCATTTTTTTCAGTGGCGTTTTCGATTCCAAAGTGAAAATAGGTATATTCTTCTGTTTCATCAGTTCGCACATGTCGGTCCATGGGAGAAAAACTCTTTCACACCAGACTTCTTCAATACTGTTAAGTATCCTATAAAGTATCAATAGTCCCAAGTTGGACATACCGACCTCGTAAAGATCTGGAAAAACTAACGCGACCCTAAGCTTAACTTTTTTTGGATCCTTAACGACCTGATTGTATTCGCCACCTACATATCTTGAAGGTTTTTCGACTTTATGGAGATCTTTATTCAGAAACTCGAGAATCATTTTTGCTCACTCCAGTATTGGAAAATTCTTCGTGCAATTGGTGCAGCAACTTCACCACCGCTTCCTGAGCTTTCAATCAATACCAAGACTAAAATTTCTGGGGTGTTTGCAGGAGCAAAGCCGATAAACCATGAGTGCGGAAGTTCACCTTTTTTACCCGTCTCAGCTGTACCAGTCTTTCCTGCCACATCAAGTTTTAATCCACGAAAAGCTTGATATGCTGTTCCCTCATCCTTAGCTGTTCCACCATTTACAGATTGAGTAACTTCCCGCATCGCACTGACAATGAATTCATGAGTTGACTTCTTAATAGGCACTCTGTATAAGATCCTGTTCTCAGGATCATACACCTTTCTACCACGAAAATCCAAAACAGAATGGATCACATGTGGCTGATAGCTTGTACCGCCATTTGCTATTGCGTTATAAAAAGTAAGCATCTCAATTGGTGTGGTCAAAATGAAGCTCTGCCCAATACCGCACAAAATTGTTTCACCAGGAAACCAAGGCTCTTTGAACTTTTCGTATTTCCAATTTGGATCTGGAAATTGTCCCTTTTTTTCACCTGGAAGATCAATTTGTGTTCGATCGTCAATTTTGAAAAGCTGAGCAAATTGCTTCATCTTTTCAATGCCTAACTTTAGCGCTAAGTTGTAAAAATATACGTTGCACGAGACCTTTATAGCTTTTTTAAGGTCCGTTTCACCATGTCCAGACATACCAGTCTCTGTAGATACCCAAAACCTTACCTCCAGAACCAACATATTCAAAATGACCATGGCAGTTTATTGACAAATCCGAAGTTGTACCCTCCTCTTCAAGGTAAGCTATTACATAAA
>JBEPZZ010000022.1:0-25714 GCA_041640575.1 Pseudothermotoga sp.
ACATCACAGTGACTTATTCCACCTCTTACTTGAGCCCCATACAACTGGGTTTGAATAACATGTTTCCCATCAAGCATTGCAGCATGCGCAAGAACTTTCCCAACCAATATATTTCCTTGGCCACCAATGCCAGCTACTCTGATTGCTATTGGTTCGTCAATTTTCACTTAAATTCCTCCCCTCAGCTCCTAGCTTTAGCCATGGTCTTTTCGTACAACTCACGGAAAGTTGGGCGGATTTCTTCGTGAAATTCTCCTATAACGATCTTATCTTTCAAATCTTCCTCGGACATAGTTTTAGCCTTTTCAATGGTGATTGAGTTTTTCTTGAAGTACTCAAGCATATCTGCAGCGTCACCTATATTGTTATATCTACCATAGTAAGTGTGACAATTAGTTATGGCTTCAACAACGGCTGTGCCCTTGTGAGCCAAGGCTTTTGAAATGTACTTTACAAGCAATGGATACTGATAAACGGTCGCCCGAGCAACATACGTGGCACCGGCTGCTATAGCCATTTTCACTGCATCAAATGGTTTTTCAATGTTGCCATAAGGTGTTGTTGAAGCACGCTTTTCAAGCGGAGTAGTTGGAGAGTTTTGCCCACCTGTCATACCATAAATCATGTTGTTAAATATGATTATCGTTAGATCAATATTTCTTCTGCACGCGTGAATGAAATGGTTACCACCGATTGCCAATATATCACCATCACCACCAAGAACTGTTACGTGAAAATCAGGTCTTGCTAGCTTGACACCAGTTGCAAAAGCGACTGCTCTACCATGAAGCGTGTGAAGAGTATTGAAATCAATATAACCAGTTGCTCTAGAAGAGCAGCCAATACCAGAAACAACAGCCATTCTTTCCTTGTTTAGGTTCAAATCATGCACAGCCTGAAGGAACGCTTTGAGAACGATTCCATTACCGCAACCAGGGCACCATATCGATGGCCACTTTCCTTCCCTCAAGTAAGACGTCAGTTTTTCGACTTTCAAGTTTTCACCTCCAAATTGGTGATGTTTGATAGCTGAACAACTGCGATATTACAAATCCTAAAGAAATAGTCAGTTAATGGATCTGGATAATCAAAGAGGTAAACAACTCTCTTGATACCAGCATTGACAATTAGTCGCGCACAGATTGAGCATGGTTTAAAGTTTGTATAGAGAGTAGCACCATTTGTTGATATCCCAAATTTCGAAGCCTGCATCAAGGCATTTTGCTCTGCATGCAAAGCAAAGCAAATTTCCTGGTTTTCCCCAGATGGTATATCTAAATTATCGCGAATACAACCTATAGACTCACAATGTGGAAAACCTGAAGGTGGTTGATTGTAACCTGTTGCCAAAATACGATTGTCTTTGACAATAATTGCTCCAACTTTTCTATGTGAGCAACTTGATCTTGTACTGACAATTTCACATATACTCATAAAATAATGATCCCATGACACACGATTGCTTGCCTTCAAATCGATAGTATTCAGATTTGAGAGATAGTTCTTCAACTTATCATGTTTGCTATTCTTCATACCATTAATAATATACACCAAAAAGTGTCATGATTCAAAATCGACATTAACACTAAGTATTCTGTCTTGGAGGCTGAACATAAAAGTGTACACTTTTCGTCAAGTAAATAGGACAAGTATTTCGCGTAGTTCTATTCTCGCTTTTGATACTTTTGTAAAGAAGTTGTAAAGAAAATTTAGTGATTTTATGAAATATTGGTGTCTATAATTGTTAGGAAAGTTGACTAACCTTGATGAGTATAGTGGACAAAATTCGGAAAATATTCTTACACCAGGAGGATGGATCAAAAAATGGATATAGGAGAGAAACTGAAAAGACTTAGGTTATCGAGAGGATTAACTCAAGAGGAATTAGCGATGCGTACAGATCTTTCGAGAAGTTTTATATCTCAGCTAGAAAGTAACAGAACATCGTTGTCAATAGATACACTTGAAAAAATTCTCCGTGCCCTTGGAAGTGATTTAAAGAGTTTCTTTTCAGAAGAAGAGGAACCAAAGATCGTTTTTAAAAAAGAAGATAGAGTACCTATTTACGATGAACCAGATGGAGTTAATTCGTACCTTTTGATAAGTGAAACCGAGACAAAAAAGATTGACCCGTTTCTAATTGTATTAAAACCTGGAGCGCAGACTGAAGAAGAAGGTTATCACGAAGGTGATGAATTTGGATTTGTATTACAAGGACGAGTAGATCTTTGGCTTGACGATGTCCGATATAAGTTGTTTCAGGGTGATTGTTTTTACTACAGAGCGGATAAAAAACACATGATTAAAAACCCTAGCAAAAAGAAAGAAGCAATAGTTCTTTGGTTGGAAATCTATTGACGGGGAGGGATTTGCCATGAAGAAAAGTTTAGGGAGACACTTGATAGCCGAATTTTATGATTGTGACAAACAGGCATTGGATGATGTTAAACTTGTAGAACAAAAGATGCGAGAAGCAGCCATAATATCGGGCGCAACAATTATTGGCTCATCCTTTCATAGGTTCCTCCCCTATGGAGTGAGCGGGGTAGTTGTTATCTCTGAGTCTCATCTAACAATACATACCTGGCCCGAATATGGCTACGCCGCAATTGATCTGTTTACATGCGGAGATGACACTGATCCATGGAAGGCTTTCGACTTTCTCAAAGAAGTTTTCAAGGCAAAAAGAACCCAAGTGCTTGAACACGCACGCGGTGACTATAAAGCAATTGGAATACCCGATGATTCCCCGCACAAAGTTGTAAAGGGCGGTGTCTGTAGTGTTTGAAAAGATTGTGCCTGGCAGGCATTTGTGGTTTTTCGACTACCATACAGGTGGAGACACTGGTTTATTCATGAGGATCTCAAAAGTTGTTTATTCTGAACAAACGGACATTCAAAGAATCGATGTCTTTGATAACCCGGCACTTGGGAGAGTCTTGGCCTTGGACGGTATAATTATGTCAACCGACGCAGATGCGTTCATGTATAACGAAATGCTGGCTCACGTCGCAATGTTTTCGCATCCAAATCCAAAGATTGTGCTTATAATTGGCGGTGGCGACGGAGGTGTTCTGCGGGAAGTCTTGAGGCATCCTGAAGTTGAAAGTGCCATAGTTTGTGAAATTGACAAAAGAGTTGTAGATATATCAAAAGAATATCTTGCAACCAATGAAGTGTTCGAAAACAGCAAGGTTCGGCTAGTTTTTGAAAACGGTGCGGAGTATGTTAAACAATTCAAGCAGACACTGGATGTTATAATCGTAGATTCAACAGATCCAACAACAAGTAAAGGAGGCCATCTGTTTACACAGGAATTCTACAAAGACTGTTTCGAAGCATTGAAAGAAGATGGTATTTTTGTAGCCGAGGCGGAAAACCCATTTTACGATTTTGGGTGGCTGAAAATGGCTTATAAAAGAGTCAGCTCAGTTTTCCCGCTGACTAGGGTTTATCATGGTCATGTTCCGACATATCCATCTGGTTTTTGGACATACATTTTTGCTTCTAAAGGTATAGATCCGATCAAAGATCTCAGATCAAAAGAAGCAAAGGAAATGGTACATCAACTGAAATATTACAATGAAGAAGTTCACAAAGCCAGTTTTGTACTGCCAAATTTTTTGAGAAGAGAACTAGGAATTTAGGGGAAGGTAAATGAGAAAAGTCCATCAGTGGAGCTTAAAAGCCGATGATGTTAAAGCACTTGAAGATTACCTTGAACAGCAGGGATTTTGGAATTATGCCGTCGAAAAGACGGCATATTCTCTAGTAGTTAAGATCTTTACTAACGATGATGCATTTATCAAAAAACTAGTCGAACAATTCAGACTAGAAATTATCGAACACAAGGTTTTAGAAGAAAAAGATTGGCACGCTTATCTTGAGATGAAACCATTCTTTGTGGCACCTGGCGTTATAGTAGATCCAACATGCAAGCTCAGACACAAAAAAGGTGAAACTTTGATAAAAATTTGGCCATCAGCTGCTTTTGGAACAGGCGATCATCCGACAACCAAGCTGGCTGCGCAATTGATAGTGGAAAATTTGCATTCTATTAAGTCCTTATTGGACGTTGGTTGTGGTACGGGAATTTTGGCCATTATTGCGAAAAAATTAGGGGTACAAAGAGTTGTAGCTGTTGACAATGATCCAGTTGCACTTGAGGTTGCCAGAGAATTTGCTGCAAGAAACCGTGTTAAGATAGATTTCCTGCTTTCCGATTTGCTAAGTCACGTTGAAGCCACATTCGATATGGTTGTTGCGAATATTTCTACGTTTTTCTGTATTAAGTTGCTTGGTCAAATAGGTAAGGTTTCTCGTAAAGGAACCATAGTGATCCTCTCCGGTATTGCAGAAGGAGAAGACGAAGCTGTCGTGGAATTTGCACAATCACAAAATTTTGAGATAATTGAAAAAAGAGGACTGGAAGCATGGAAAGCAATCATGGTAAGGATCTAACAACTATTCAAAAGCAACTTGGCAGAGCCCCAAGAGTTTTTAGAAAGGTTGTAACTCGTTGTCCACACGGTTTTCCGTTGACTATAGAATGCGAACCAGAACTAAACGGGGCTCCGTTCCCAACCTTGTATTGGTTGACGTGCCCTTTTTTGAGGAAGAAAATCTCACAGTTAGAAGCAGAAGGCAAGATAAGAGATATTGAAAATCTTTTGGAAACAGATCAAGAATTCAAAAAAAAGTATTTTATGGCTCACGATAAAATTATAGAACTGCGAGATAAACTAGTGAGAAATCAAGATGTTAGAATAAAATTAAGGAAAATGGGGACAGGAGGAATAAGAAATTTTTCGACTGTGAAGTGCCTCCATTTGCATGTAGCTGATTATCTGTCTGGTGTCAAAAATCCCATTGGAGAAATTGTTCTTCTGAAAATCGACAAATTGTATTGTTCACCTGACAGCGTTCTCTGCAAGTGAACCAGCTTACGGTTTTGCGTGTCAAAATAGGAGGTAGAAGATGAACGATGTAGAAATAGTCAGGGGATTAAAAAAAGGAGAAAACTGGGCATTTGAGTTTTTGTATAGGGATTTTGCTGGTAAGATAGGTAGTATTGCAAAGGCTTATCTAGGATCAGATGATGTGGATGATGTCGTGCAGGAAGTAATGATGAGAGTTTTTAAAGGTATCAATAAATTCAAAGGTGATTCGAGACTTTCTACTTGGATATACCGCATCACAGTAAATGTTTGTAAGGATTTTCTCTCTAAATATAAGAAGAGAAGTGAAATCTTGACGGATTTTTCGGAAGACGAAGAAGCAACGTTACCTCATCCTGTTGCCGATATGGACACATCAATGACAGCTGCCGGAGAAGTTGAGTACGAAAGAGTTTTACAAGCATTGGAAAAGCTCCCGGCTGAGGACAGGTTACTTATAAAACTAAGGGACATCGACGGATTGAGCTATGAAGAGATTAGTCAAATTCTGGCTAAGCCTGTTGGTAGTGTTAAAAGCAGTTTACACTACGCAAGAAAGCGGTTGAGAAAATTGCTTGAGGGGGCGAAGTAATGTACGAAGAGAAATTCAACCAGTTTCTAGATGAAGAAATTGGTTCTCAGGAACTTGATGAAGAAACAAAAAGAGCGGTTTTAGCTTACACCAAGGCTTTGGAGATTGCAAAAATTCGTTTTGATTATCAACCAAGTGAGATTATGCATCGAAAAGTTCTCAGAAAGGTCAGATCAAAGAGAAAAGTTATCTTTCAACTCCTAGTAGCAAGCGCAGCAGCTTTTGCATTATTTGCGCTCGTAACGACGAACCCCTCCAAAAAAATTGTACCGACAACTATAGAAAGAGCAGCTGTCAACGAAGTTTTCGACTATTTGAGCTTGGTTAAACTGGTAAACGACGGATTTTGATATGCAGGAGAGAAGATGATGAAAAAGACCATATTGTTGTTATGTGTTTTTCTAACGATCGTAACTCATGCCCAAACATACCTTGATTTATTCTTGAATGCTAATTATTTTGGCAGAAGGACAATAAGTGAGAAGGGTGGTAGTAATAAGACCAGAATAGAGCTGGTCTATAGATGGGGCAACGATAAGATTGTTCAGGTCCTATCACCGGTCTTTCTGATCTGGGCTAGACGAGCAGGAGTTTTTGTAATCGGTGAACCAAATGGTATGAGAATTTCGCCGTTAGAGATATCAGATCTGGAAGATATCTTTATTAAAAAATTACTTGAGCAAGGAGCTTCGAAAGTTGAGAAAGTCGGATCGTATTATAGAATTGTCGTTGAGACAGAGTCGGAAAGCTATGTAGCCCTGATAAGTGAAAATGGTATTCCACGGAGAATAACACGAACATCCAAAGGAATAGTTACCGACATGGTTTACGAAACAGCTGAACCTTTGAAGGAAAGTTTTGAAGCAATAGCTAATCGTTACAGGATAACTTTCCAAACAGAATCTTTTGCTCTCCCAAAGGAAATCAAAGCCGTACTTGAAAAAGTTATATGGTACACTGTTTCAAGATTAAAACTTGGGGATGAACAAGTTGTCATGATAATTGCAAGTCACAAATCTGGAGCTGTTATCAAGGCTGTTTACGCCTTTAAAGAGGTCACTATTAATACTGAACCAAATGAAAGGGTTATAAATTGTAAAGGTGAAGGATACTTTGTATATTTTATCACTCAAGATGAGAATACTTACAAAGAAATTCTCTCCATTTTGTCAGCTGCAAAATGAGATCCGGTCAAATAATTACAAATACGATGAAAGCAGTTATCGTTGACGGTTACGTTGATGAGCCAGCTGCTCTTGGTGTTCCTCCTTATATTAGCCATTATGTTCGTTATGCTGCGGGGGTGCTTTTGAACCTTGGTTTCTCTGTCGAGTATTTCACTATTGATCAGATTAGAAAGAGTGACCTATGGAATGAGTTGCCTGCGTACGATATAGTGCTTATCATAGGTGGAATGGCAGTACCTGGCAGATATATTGGAGGTACTCCGATTCTTTTCCAGGAGATTCAGAGAATCTTGGAGAGTTGTCAAAGGTCCAGGTGTCTGATTGCTGGTCCGTTTTCGAAATTTTATGCTTTGAAAGGCGGTGTAAAAGCTGCTGTTACGAATCTATATTCCGTTGAAACCATCGGCCCCAACCTGGTTGGAGATATGTTAAAAATATTGAAGGGTTATCAAGAGAATCAAGATGATTGGGAGCTTGTTAGGCAAGCTTCCTTAGCTGGGGCAGAAATTGTAAGAAATCATCCTTTATATCCAAGAGTTATCTGCGAGATAGAAATTTCAAGAGGTTGTGAAAGGAAAACACATTGCTCCTTCTGTATAGAACCTACCTTCTATCCTGTTTTTACCTCGAGACCGGTTAAAGATGTTGTAGATGAGGTTGCACAACTTTACAAATTTGGTTGCAGGGCTTTCAGGTTTGGCAGAGCAGCAAATGTCCTAGCCTACTATTCAGACAAAAACCATGGCAAGCCTTGCCCAGAGGTTTTTGAGGATTTATACAGCACCATAAAGAGTAGTTGCCCACAAATAGAAGTATTGCATCATGATAATGCAAATCCTTCTTACATCGCCAAGTACAAAGAAGAATGTAGCAGGATTCTTCAAACAATCGTGAAATACAATACTCCTGGTGATGTCCTTTCCTTTGGAGTAGAAAGTTTCGATGAGAAAGTAATCAGAATGAACAATATTGGGAACGATCCCCAAGCTGTTTTTGAGTCTGTAGAAATTGTCAACAGCATCGGAGCGGTCCGGGTTGATGGTGTACCGAAATTATTGCCAGGAATTAATCTTCTCTACGGTTTGGTTGGAGAAAGTAGAGAAACCTACGAAAAAAATTACTCCTCTTTGAAGAAAATTTTGGACAGTGGTTTGCTCCTGAGGAGAATAAATATTAGACAAGTTATGGTTGAGCCGGGAACGCCACTTTGGAGATACTATGAAACTAGAAAGATAAAGATTGATCGCGCGCTTTTCGAGCATTATAAGGAAAAGATCAGAACAGAGATAGACCTTCCTCTTTTCAAGAGGACTTTTCCAGTTGGTACGGTTCTTAAAAAAGTCTATCCAGAATTCAGGGAAGGAAAAATGACTTTTGCAAGGCAGCTTGGTACTTATCCAATATTGGTAGGTATCCCCGGAGAGGTCAACGAAGACCAGGTTGACGTGGTGATAGTTGATCACGGTCCAAGATCTGTGACGGCAGTTAGACATCCGATAAATCTCAATAAGATTTCTTATGAGGAACTTTTGGCAATTCCAGGTATAGGTAACGCGCGGGCTTCGAGAATCATCCTTTCCAGACCATTCAAGGATCTTGACGATGTAGCAAGAATTATCGATGATCGAGCAGTTTTGGAGACTTTCTCACTCCTTAAAGCCGTGGTATCATGAATTTAGGAGGGCTTTGAAATTGAAGTACGAACGGATTAAGGGTACGACTGATGTGTATGGTAAAGAGGTTTTTTTCTGGAATTATGTGGAAGAAAAAGCTAAGAAAATAGCTGGCCTTTTCGGATATGAAGAAATTCGCACACCTATTTTCGAAATGACCGAACTTTTTACAAGAAGTGTGGGAGAAGAGACCGACATAGTTCAAAAAGAAATGTACACCTTCCTGGACAAAGGTGGTAGAAGTATCACACTAAGGCCAGAAGGCACAGCGCCAACTATTAGAGCATTCATTGAAAATTCAATGATCAACAATGGGTTACCGCAGAGATTCTTCTACATTGGACCTATGTTCAGATACGAAAAGCCTCAAAGTGGCAGACTAAGGCAATTTCATCAGTTCGGGGTGGAGCTGTTAGGTTCCCAGAATCCTCTAGCTGACGCAGAAATAATAGTTTTGGCGAGAAATTTCCTAGATGAGCTTGGAATAAAAGATTATCAAATACATTTGAACTCGATTGGTTGCCCAAAGTGTAGGATTAACTACAAAAAGGCTTTGAAGGATTTCTATTCTAATCATTACGATAAATTGTGCGATGACTGTAAGAGAAGATTTGAAACTAACATTATGAGGCTTTTAGATTGTAAGATAGACAACGAGTTGGTGGATCAGGCTCCAAAGACTTCTGAATATCTTTGTGAGGACTGCAAAGTTCATTACGAAGAAGTGAAAAAGCTGCTAAAGCTAGCCGAGATCAATTACATTGAGGATGGAAATCTGGTACGAGGTTTAGACTATTATACTAAAACGGTTTTTGAAGTTAGGCATGGTTCACTTGGTGCGCAGAACACAATCCTTGCTGGTGGAAGATATGATGGCTTGTCTGCAGAACTTGGAGGCCCAGAATTACCAGCTCTTGGTTTTGCAGCAGGTATAGAGAGACTTATACTCTGCATAAAGAACGAAGTAATTGAATTTCGAGAAAAACCTGTTTGTTTGGTTTATGTTGCTCCAATGGGAGAGGCCGGACTTAAACATGCTTTTGATATCACGAGAAATTTGAGAAAGCATGAAATACCAACAGTAATGGATGTTAACGCAAGGAATCTCAAGGCACAGCTCAAACACGCGGATCGCATTGGAGCGGTTGTAGCGATCATAGTTGGAGAGAATGAAGTATCGAACAATGTAGTTGCGATAAAGGAACTTGACGTAGGTCAACAACACGAGGTAGAAATAGACTACGCAATCGACTACGTCATCGATATGCTGAAAACTAAGAATATGCTTCCCAAGAGCAATTGAAGAAGATGTTTTTATTTTCTCATATCTCTAACTGCTCCAGCAACCAATGTGACCACCAGTATTGCATTAAACAATGTTTCATAGTTTTCTGTTACGAACACAACGGTTCGACCATCAATTCTTTGAAAGCCAGGGATTAATTCGCAGCTATCTGCATATGCTGTATCCTTCAATTCAATTTTCAGCTCTAAAGGCAAGGTAAATTTCACCATTGCTAATTCGTCTTTTTTGATCAGCACGGCTTGAAAGGCCCCGTCTTCAATTTCCTTAAGAACCCTAGGAAATGGCTTCATGATCGCCGCATATCTTCCCACACTCTCTTTTGTAACAACGTAAACATACTTTCCACCGATCGATTCTGAAAGTTCCTTAAGAAGTGTTTGATCGCCAGCTGCAAAAGCTAGTGGAACGTTGAACTCTCCAGCAAATCCAAGGTTGATCAGAGCTTCATTCATCCTTCGACCGTTTATCCACAGATTGTGGATTAATGAGCTTGAGTAGGTATGATCCATGTTCCCATAAGCATTTCCAGCACCTGCGTGATATCCCAAAAGAAAGACCCTGTCAAAAGATGCATCAAGTCCAGCCATCATATAATTCTTTCTGTCAGGTCCGTGGACAATTCTTACATTATCAAACTCTTGTGTCAGTGAGTACGGTATGTTGTCGCCATTCGCATGAGAATCTGAAATAAGAATTTCTTCGACATCTCTATCTGCTTTCATTATTCCTTTCAAAACAGCTCTCAGCTGAGATGTTAACAACTCCAATGACTCCTTCGATTGTCTTGGGTCAACTTCCCTCCATTGACTGATACCAGCTAGACCTTCCATATCAACTGAAATGTAAACTTTCATGTAAATCCCCCTTCTTTCTAATTGATTTTGATTCGCTGATTAAATCTATTTTGTTCTACTATCAACAACATGATATCATTAAATTTGGTGATGGAGTTGATTTTCATCAATCCTGAAAAAACGTTACCAATAACACTGACTGGAAATTTCTGTGCCTTGAACTGTCCTCACTGCGCTGGACATTATCTTAGGTCCATGAAATCGTTTGATAGGATCGAAGACTACGTTGCAGCAGGTTACAAATCCTTTTTGATCAGTGGTGGTTTGAATAATGTTGGAGAATTGCCCCTTGATGGCTATTTAAATAGGCTTGCTGAGATGAAACAAAAATACAATTTGAAATATAATTTTCACATAGGTTTTCCCAGCCGCCTTGACTCTCTCGCTGGATTAGCAGATGTTGTGAGCTTTGATTTTTTCGCCAGTCGTCAGATCCTTAGAAACATATACCGCATAGACTATGATCCCATGAAACTCATTGAACTTCTTAAGCAAACTGATTTGCCATCTGTTCCACATATAACAATTGGAATCAGTTGTGGTAACATATCTCACGAATATAGTGCTCTGAGAATCCTAAGAAACCACTATGATGCTGTGGTCCTCAATGTTTTCGTTCCAACACCGGGAACCTTGTATGAGAAATGTCCCCCACCCTCAATTGACGATGTTGCAAAAGTATTTGCCTTTGCTAGATCCCTATTCAAAACTGTCGTGTTGGGTTGCATGCAACCCCGTGGTGAATACAGAAAGAAACTTCAGCAAACGATTTATGATTACGTCAATGTTATTGTAAAGCCAGTGGAAAAGGTTTCTGTTGACTATCAGGGATGTTGTGCATTTTTACTGGTAAATAAAAACTTGGAGGTGTTTAACAATGTACGACAAAGAAGAAATGCAGAAGTTGAATAATAGTCTGAGTGAGTGGGAAACGAAAACTCAAGATGAACTAAAGAAGTTTAAGGAGAGAAAGGAAAGATTTTATTCAACTTCTGGTTATGAGATTAAGAGAGTTTACACACCTGTGGATGTTTCAGAATTGAACTACATAAAGGACCTTGGATTCCCTGGTGAATATCCGTACACTAGGGGTGTCCAAAGGACAATGTACAGAGGTAGATTCTGGACAATGAGGCAATATGCAGGATTTGGAACGGCGGAGGAAACGAATAAAAGATTTAAGTATCTTCTACAGCAAGGTCAAACAGGCCTGTCAGTAGCTTTCGATTTACCAACGCAAATTGGCTACGATTCAGACCATCCTCTTGCAGAAGGAGAGGTTGGAAGAGTTGGAGTTGCAATAGATTCTCTAAAAGACATGGAAGTACTCTTTGACGGTATACCACTGAAGGATGTTAGTACTTCCATGACGATCAACTCAACCGCTGCCATTCTTCTGGCAATGTACGGCATCACGGCTGAAAAGCAAGGTGCAAAACTTGATGAACTTCGCGGGACAATACAAAACGATATTCTTAAAGAATATATAGCCAGGGGAACCTACATTTTCCCACCAGAACCATCTATGAAAATCATCACGGATATCTTTGAATTCTGTTCAGAAAAGATGCCGAAATGGAACACTATAAGCATTAGCGGATATCATATACGCGAGGCAGGAGCTACAGCTGTTCAAGAGCTTGCGTTTACTTTTTGTGATGCTATTGCTTACGTCGAAGCTGCAGTAAGGTCTGGACTCGATCCGAACGTTTTTGGCAAGCAACTTTCATTTTTCTTTGCTGCTCATAACAATTTCCTAGAAGAAGTAGCAAAGTTCCGAGCCGCGAGGCGAATCTGGGCAAAGATAATGAAGGAAAGGTTCAATGTTTCAAACCCGGAAGCATTAAAATTGCGCTTCCATACTCAAACGGGTGGATCAACCCTGACAGCTCAGCAACCACTGAACAACATTGTTCGTGTAACAATTCAAGCTCTCGCTGCAGTGCTAGGTGGAACTCAATCTCTGCATACAAACTCTTATGATGAAGCCCTTGGACTTCCAACGGAAGAGTCGGTACAAGTTGCTTTGAGAACTCAACAAATAATTGCTTACGAGTCAGGAGTTGCTGATATAGTTGACGCACTTGGTGGTTCGTTCGCAATAGAGGCAATGACAAACGAAATTGAAAACAGAGTCTGGGAATACATAGAAAAGATAGATTCGCTAGGAGGTATGGTACGCGCAATTGAAAGTGGTTATGTTCAAAGGGAAATTCATAATAGCGCCTATGAGCAACAACTTGCAATTGAAAAACAAGAGCAAATTATTGTAGGAGTGAATGCATTCAGGACTGCCGAGTCTGAACAAGTCAAGAAAATCTTAAAAGTTAATCCTGAGCTTGAAGAAAAACAGAAGCAAGCCCTGAAAGAGCTCAGGAGTGCAAGGGACAATCAAGCTGTCAAAATAGCTCTGCAAGAACTCAGCAATGCTGCACAAGCAGGCAGAAATATCGTACCTTTCATTTTTGATGCAGTGCGAGTTTACGCAACGCTTGGAGAAATAACAGATGTTCTAAGAGATATTTTTGGTGAGTACACGGAGACCCATATACTTTGAAGGAGGGGTGACATGTGAGGACCTACCGTATTCTAATCGCAAAGCCGGGCTTAGACGGGCATGATCGTGGAGCAAAAGTAGTTGCTCACGCTTTGAGAGATGCTGGTTTTGAGGTTATATACACCGGATTAAGGCAAACACCGGAACAAATTGTCAGAACAGCAGTGCAAGAAGATGTCGATTTGATTGGATTATCTATACTTTCCGGTGCTCATCTTCAACTTACAAAAAAGGTAATCGAAATGATGAGAAAAGAAGGCATCGAAAATATACCAGTTTTTGTCGGCGGAATCATTCCCTCTGAAGATGTGCCGGAGCTATTGAAAATGGGTGTAAGAAGAGTATTTGGCCCTGGAACACTGTTATCAGAAATCGTTAAGGAGGTCAAAGCAATTCTCGAAGAGGGAGTGACAAAATCAAGTGGATCATAAAAAGATAGCGAAACTGATATCGATAGTTGAGAACGAACCTACACGTGCCCAACAGATCATAAATGATTTTCCTGATCGACGTGCGAGGATTTTCGGCTTCACGGGAAGTCCAGGTGCCGGCAAGAGTACTTTAGTTGACCAAGTGATAGCTAATTTGAGAGCTCGCAACAAACTGGTTGCTGTCGTAGCAGTAGATCCATCAAGCCCTTTCACGAAGGGAGCTTTTCTCGGTGATCGTGTACGAATGAAAAGGCATTTCACTGATGAAGGCGTTTTTATAAGAAGTATGGCCTCAAGAGGTGCTCTTGGCGGGCTGTGTGACGCTATTTTCGATGTTGTTACGCTACTTGAAAGACTAGGATTTGATTACGTTCTTATAGAAACCGTTGGTGTTGGGCAATCAGAACTGGAGATCAGATACGTGGCAGATGTCGTAAGTTTGGTGATATCACCAGGCTTCGGTGACGAAATTCAGATGCTTAAGTCTGGTGTAATGGAAATAGCTGATGTTTATGTAATCAACAAGACCGACCTATCTGAAAGTGAATCTTTATACATTCAGCTTATGTCATTTCTTTCTTTGGCTCGAAGAAACAATCCTGTTTTGAGAACTGTCGCAACAACTGGAAACGGTGTGGAAAACTTGGTTAATACACTCGATTTCATGTGGTCAAACTTTGAGAAATCGGGCGAACTTGTTGAAAGACGAAAGAACAGGGTAAAACATCATGCTGAACATCTGCTCAGGAAAATCATCGAAACCAAAATAGGAGACCTTGAAGCTAACAATGCACAAAGCTACATCGATGAGGCGTTAAAAAGGCTTTGCAACGGTAAATAAAAATGGTCAGGGGGGAGGGACTTGAACCCTCGACCTCCGGACCCCGATTCCGGCGTTCTGCCATCTGAACTACCCCCTGATGAACTTACGGCAAATATATGATACCACTCTAAGGATCTTTCGGCAAGATAGATCTGGAAGAGACTTACACTTTACGACACGTTGATGGTAAAATTTGTTGGGGGAATAATATGATTGCTGTTCTGGGCGTTCTCCACGAAGAAGTAGAACCTATTAAAAATGCTTTTCATTACCTCCTCGAAGTTGGAGAAATAGTAAGACGTCCTTTTTTACGTGGCGTAATACATGGAAACGAGATTGTTCTTACATATGGATGCGTCGGAAAAGTCGAGACAGCCGCTTTGATTCAAGCTCTCATAGATAAATTCAATGTGGACGCAGCTATTTTGGTTGGTGCTGCAGGTTCATTGTCTCCACAAGTGGGAATTGGAAATATAGTTTGTGGAACCGGTTATGTTGAATACGATTTTTCACCAAGAGTGCACACAGATTCTGTTATGGAACCATCGCAAAAGTGCCTTGCAAAATTTTTAGAAAGTTTCGATTGTTCCTATGGAATAATTGCTTCGGGTGATCGATTCGTATCGTCTGATTCCGACGCTAAGCAGATACGGGAAATGTCATCAGCCATTTGTGTGGATATGGACTCCGCTGCAGCAGCAAAAGTTTGCTTGGAGAACGGCAAAGAGTTCGCGGCTGTCAAGGTAATTGTAGATTTTGCTGGAAGTAAAGCAGTTGAACAGTACATAGAAAACTATCGGAAACTTTGTTCGAAGCCAGCTTTTGAGCTCGTAAAATTTCTGTCTGAAAATCTGTTGATCTGCCGGTGATGATGCGATGAGGAAGATACCTGAAAAAGTTATAAAAAGGATTGAGGAGTTACGTGAAGAAATTGATTACCACAATTACAGGTATTATGTCCTAGCCGATCCTGTGATATCTGATGAAGAGTATGACAGGTTGTTTCAAGAGCTGATAGAGTTAGAGAAAAAATATCCTGAATTGATTACCCCTGACTCTCCGACTCAAAGGGTGGGCGAGAGGGTTCTTGATCAGTTTAAAACCCTTCCTCATACTGAACCAATGCTTAGTCTTGACAATACTTACGACGAAGTTCAAATTCTAGAATTCGATGAACGCGTCAAGAAAATGCTCGGGGTAAGTTCTGTAGAATATGTTTGCGAATTAAAAATCGATGGTGTGGCAGTAGCTTTAAGATACGAGAATGGTAAACTCGTCACCGCTTTGAGTAGAGGTGACGGTACTAGGGGAAATGATATAACCGAGAATGTTAAAAGTGTGAAAAGTGTTCCCCTGAGGTTGAGAGATACTGTAACTGTTGAGGTACGAGGCGAAATTTTCATGCCTGTAGCAGAGTTCCAGAGATTGAATAAAGAGAGAATAGATCGTGGCGAATCGATTTTTGCCAATCCTAGAAATGCTGCCGCGGGAACACTCAGGCAACTTGACCCAAAGATCGTTGCGGAGAGAAAACTTGACTCTTTCATGTATTATGTTGTTAACCCAGAAAAATATGGGTTGGATAACCAATGGTCTGCGCTTCAGTGGTTAAAAGAAATTGGTTTCAAAGTGAGCCCACATTCAAAAATCTGCTTGGACATTAATGACGTGATATCTTACTGGAAGTACTGGACCTTAAACAGAGAAAAACTCGATTATTGGGTTGATGGTGTAGTTGTCAAGGTGAATCAGTTCAGCTTTCAAAAGATACTAGGTTCAACTGCTAAGGCGCCTCGCTGGGCGATTGCTTTTAAATTTCCTGCTGAAAGAGCGAGAACCAGATTGATTGATGTAACAATTCAGGTTGGAAGAACAGGTATTCTAACTCCTGTGGCTGAGCTTGAAGCTGTTCAACTATCGGGATCTGTTGTTAAGCGGGCTTCTTTGCATAATTTTGAGTATATACAGGAAAAAGATATCAGAATCGGTGACTTTGTATTGATTGAGAAAGCTGGTGGAATAATTCCACAAGTTGTTGAAGTATTTGAGGAATTGAGAACCGGAGCAGAAAAGCCAATCAAATTACCAGAATCATGCCCAGTATGCGGTGGGAAGGTCGGAAAACTCAGCAAAGAAGACGTTGCACTAAGATGTCTCAACCCGCATTGTCCGGCAAAATTGAAGCGAGCCTTGGAAACTCTGGCATCAAGGAATACTTTAGATATAAGTGGTTTCGGAAAAAAAATTATAGACAAAATTGTGGATGCCAGACTTGTGCGAGACATTGCTGACATTTTTTACTTGACAATCTTCGATTTATCGACTCTGGGCAATTATATAGGGAACAGAACCAGATATAAAATTATCAGGCAGATCGAAGAAGCAAAAAATAGGCCACTTTACAGATTGATAACTGGTCTGGGAATTCCTATGGTAGGAGAAAGAACAGCATACATACTGGCCGAATACTTTGGAAGTCTGAGAAAATTATCTGAAGCTACAATTGACGAACTAATGAACATTCAGGGAATCGGTCCAGAGGTTGCAAGAAGTATTAAGGAGTATTTCAATGACCCAAAAACTAAGGAGATAATTGCAAAACTCGAGAAAGCAGGTGTCAAACTTGAAGACCAAGGTTTTGAAGTTGAAACTAAACAAAATTTATCTGGTCTGACTTTTGTTATAACGGGAACTTTGAGGAACTTCTCAAGAAACGAGGTCGAAGAACTCATAAGGAGACTAGGTGGGCGCGTATCGGACACAGTTTCAAAAAACGTAGATTATCTAATCGTAGGTGAAAACCCAGGCTCAAAGCTGGAAAAAGCTATGAACCTGGGGATAAAGGTTTTAAATGAAGAACAGTTCATGAAACTTGTGGAAATTAAGGCTAAATCAAATCAAGAAAGGCTTTTCTAATCAGCCAATCTCTCCAGATAGTACTCTATAAAAAAGTTGAGCATAAATTCTAGCTACGAGAACTAAATCGTCTAACAGTATTCTTTCATCTGGTTGATGTTCCGTCTCCGGTCTCCCAGGTAACAGTGGCCCAAATGCTACTCCATATGGGACAGCCCTCGCGTATGTTCCACCACCCATGGTTAATAACGTTGGCGGAAGTTTTGTTACATCAGTATAGACATCACAAAGAAGTTTTATCAAATCACTGTCTGGCGAGACGAATAAAGGTTTTAGATGGGCTTTTGATTCTACCTGCAATGGTTTAAGTGCTTCTACAACTTGCTGTGTCATGGATTCAAGAGAATAGTATATTGGATAACGAACATTTATTACAGCTTCTGCTTTTTCGTTAGTTAATTCAATTGTACCAAGATTCACTGTTAAACTTCCAGTGACACAGTCAGAACCAGCTATTTTTAGTGACTTTCCGTCAGTTTCGTAGCCAATCCTTTCAGCAAGAACCTTAACGAAAGGATAAAGCTCATCATCATTTTCCAGAAGTTTAGACAAGATGTCTAGCAACGGTGCTATTGCATTGATGCCAGCTTCAGGTTTCGAACCATGTGCCGATTTTCCAAATGTCTCTATCTTCAGTTGTTTATTCACAACTTCCCAAGCTATTCTGGCCTCATTTGCTGGTTTGAACATTCTCAAAAACTCAATGACTTTTTTATCAAAACCTTTTAGGATTGCAACGGCTTTTTGTGGCACTACGTTTGAAGCCTCTCCACCCTTTAAATAAACTAAACTGGATTTGCTTGTCTTTCTGCCGAGCTTAATCAAATAGTTTACGATGCCCTTTTCTGCATAAACTGCAGTGAAAGCAGCATCAGGTGTTACTGCAAATTTTGGCACTTCTTCCCTTTCAAAATAGTATCTGATTCCTTTCCAACTTGCCTCCTCATCCGTGCCCAATATTATTCTGACCCTGTTTTTTGGAACAAGTCCGGAATCTTTAACAGCCTTTAGTGCAAAGAGCGTTGCAACCGTTGGCCCCTTATTATCTGCTGCTCCTCTTCCCCACAAATATCCATCCTTAATCAAACCACCGTATGGATCAACGCTCCATCCTTCCCCCTCTGGAACAACGTCCAGATGCCCAAGGACTCCGAACAAAATTCCATCGCTCCCGAATTGTATATGACCACCGTAACCATCAACGTTTTTGACCTCAAATCCAAGCTCTTCACCCACTTTCAGCGCCTCATCCAAAGCTTTAGCCACACCTTCTCCAAAGGGCTTTCCCTCCCCTGCCGGTTCAGAAACAACAGACTTGATTTTTATTAATGACGCAACAGCTTCAAACATCTTTTGTTTGTTCTCAATAACCAATCTGTCAATTCTCTCGTTCATCACAACCCACCTCCACACTTAGATGATACAATACTAAAAGGTGATGCCATGAGGGTATTTTTCCTAACCATTACACTTTTCTTTTTTTCAACAGTTTTTGCGTCAGTTTTGATCACGCCCGATTTTTCTTATGTGCCTTTTGATAGGAAAGCAGTCGTTTTCTTCGAACCAACTGGAAATTTGTCATTTGACGTTTGTTTAACTGACCATATCTGCATTCAGTTTTCAAATTTTGAAATCGCAGTCTCAGCTAGACTGTTTCGGTTTTCAAGAGTCGAATTCTCGACGCGAATTACTCCTAAAACATTAACATTTTATTTGCAGGACAGGAAAACTTGGTTGGCTTTCAATCATACAACAATTGGATTTGATTTTTCACAACGTAAGAGCCTTATCTTTTCCGCGATCCTTGACAGTTACGGTATACTTCCTGACGAGTTTGTAAATCTCGGAGTATCAATAAGACAGTTCGAAGATGGTGCAAGAATTCTGAAAGGTTTTATGCAAATCAAATTCTGGAACTTTGGGGTAATAACCTCGGTGATTTACGGTGGTGATAAAATATGCGAAACATTGTTTTTCTTATCATTCTAGTTTGCTCCACATTTATGGCAACAACTTTTCAAATAGTCTTTACAAGTGACTTGCATGAAAGACTCATCGATAATAACTATGGACCATATGGTCTTATCGAATGGCTCAAAGAGAGGGACAGGAGCAAACTCTTGATAATGGATGGTGGCGATCTTTTTGATCAGAAGATTCAACTCCCGTTCTTTTTCGACAATCGCAAAGTTGTCATGGAATACGTTGGTAAGGTAGCATATGATGCGATGGTCCCTGGCAATCATGAGTTTTATTTTGGCAAACAATGGTTTGAAGAGTACAAAAAAGCTAATTCCTCGCTCCTAGCAGCAAACCTCCCGGACTTGCCGGATTATAAGCTTTTTGAAATCGGCCAAAAGAAAATATTGGTGATTGGACTTGCTGGTTTTCAACATGTAGCCAATCAAATTGAGTTTCATGGAGGAATGCCTAAGGACCCTATTAAAAGCCTGGAAGAAATCATCCAGGAAATTCCTGCAGCAGACTACATAATATGCCTATCTCACTTACCACATGAGTTAGATGAAAAAATTCTAGAAACTTTTTCACAAATCAACCTTGTTCTTAGCGGGCATGATCACAGGGGGCCCGAACTTAAAAAAATCAAGAATTCATATCTCTTCGAGGCTAGTTCTCATGCGGAATCGATTTATCTGATTACAGTTGATTTGGACTCAAATGAGGTCACTTATGAAAAGTTAAAGTTGAAAGTGAATGAATCTTTTGCTAGTGATCAGAATCTTCCTGTATCAATACTAATAGCTGCATTGCTAGTAATATTGTCTCTTGCATGGGTTAGTTTCAACCCATGAGTAGATCAAGAACTGTCATCAACGTAAAGCCAACCAAGATCCAATAAGTTGTCAGTCTCTCTTGTCCCCGCAAATGAGTTTCTGGTATCACTTCGTCACTTATTACAAAAACCATAGCCCCAGCTGCCAATGCCATGAGATAAGGTAGTAAACTTTCTGCAATATTCAGAAGAAGTATTCCAAGCACTCCTCCGACAACTTCTACCAGGCCTGTCAGAAAACTAACTAGAAAGGCTTTAACTGGGGTATAACCAGCATTCAAAAGCGCGGCAGCGACAGCGGCGCCTTCGGGAATATTCTGTGTGCCGATAGCTACAGCAATTGACAGTGCATGAGGTGTGTATGCTCCTACTCCGACAGCCATACCCTCTGGGAAATTGTGTATAGTTATTGCGATTACAAACAACCAAATTCCTTTGAGCTTTCTAGTTTCGATCCCTTCGTGACCTTTTAAGAAATGTTCGTGAGGAATCAGTTTGTCAATGAAATCAACCAAGACACCGCCAAGTATGAAACCAACAACAAATCTTAATGGACCGCCTAGCTCTATGGAAGGCAGAACCAAACTAAATGCGCTTGCAGCTAACATCACTCCTGCTGCAAAGCCTAATAGCATATCAATGTATTTTTCCTTCAAACTTTTCTTAAAAAGTAAAAAGGGCAGAGAACCTAGTCCGGTTGCTGAACCAGCCATAAGACTATAGAGTATTCCCCTAACCGCCGGGTTCATTCAATTTCACTCCGCCCTTGAAATAGCCTTTTTCAGTGCTTCTAGTGGTGCCTTTATGCATTCGTAGCCTTTGTCAAAAAATTCCATCTCGTCTCTCACATGTTCTTCATTAAGCAAAGATACTGACTCTAAATCTTTTCCATTTGCCAATCTGCATACGGCTTCAGAGGCTGCAATAACCCTAGGACAGCCAGAAGCCTTGAATGCTATATCTCTTATCAAACTGTTCTGAACTTTGAGGAAAATTCTTACCCTATCCCCATGCTCTGGGTAAACCACCTCTGCCGTGTGAGTATACTCAATTTCATTACAATGCCTTGGATACATGAAAAGTTCCTTAAATTTCGCAGAGTAAGCCATGTTGATCACCTCTCAAGCTTTCGTAGCCTATGCACTTCTTGCTCCAAAACGGACACGAAATAAGCTATTTCCTCTTCAGTATTATCGTATCCAAGGCTTATTCTAACAGCACCATCAATCATCCAGTCTTCAAGCTGCATAGCCTCGAGAACATGAGATCTTTTAGTCCCGTGATGTGAAGAACAAGCTGAAGCCGTGGATACCGAAATTCCATGCATATCTAAAGCTGTTGCCAAGGCTTCCCCATGTATACCTTTGAAAGAAACGTTTACATGGGTAGGAATAGTGCTGGTTCCATTGATATGATGATTTGGGATTGTTTCAATTGCATCGATAATCATTTTCCTAAGTTTTTTAACCTTATCATTCCACACCTCAAAATTTCGATCAATCACTTTGAGTGCTGTAGCCATTCCTACTGCTCCAGGTACATTCTCAGTCCCGCTTCTCAGACCTTTCTCATGACCACCGCCAAAAATTATCGGTTCCACCTTTGTTGAATTCTTGATATATAAGAAGCCGGATCCTTTAGGAGCATAAAATTTGTGCCCAGATGCTGAAAGCATGTCCAGAATTCTTGCATCAACCCGAATTTTACCAATTGCTTGGACGGCGTCAGAATGGAAAACAATCCCATGCTCCCTACAAATGCTAGAAATTTCTTCAATTGGTTGGATGACTCCAGTTTCGTTGTTAACCCACATAACGGATACGATAACTGTATTCTTACGTATAGCTTTTCTAAGATCGTCTGGCAACACGTACCCATCGGGAGTTGGCGAAAGATAGGTCACCTCATAGCCATTTTTTTCCAGATATTTCGCCACTTCTAAAACAGCGGGATGCTCTATCTTAGTTGTAATTATGTGCCCACCATTCGGGAAATTTGCTCGCAAAAATCCTATTATTGCAAGATTGTCAGACTCTGTTCCACCAGAAGTGAATATCAATTCATCTGGAGAGCAATTGATGAATTGAGCAATCACTTTACGCGAATCCTCGTAAACCTTTTTTGCCTCTTCACCATGAGAGTGCGAGCTTGAAGCATTTCCAAATGTTGAAACAAAAATTTTCCCAACCTCCCGCACCACGTCACTGAAAACAGCTGTTGTGGCAGCGTGGTCGAGGTAGACTCTCATGGTATCACTTCCTCGCTAAGGATTTCTCGTACTCGTCTATGGCCTTTCTAAGAGTATCAACCGCAAGATTACTGCAATGGTATTTTACTTGAGGAAGGCCTCCAAGCTTTTCGACGATTTCCTTCCATGTAATCTTTTTTGCCTCTTCAAGCGTCATACCTTTGACAACCTCAGTCATCATAGACGCAGTAGCGATGTTTGCTGCACAACCGTACGATTCAAATTTTATATCCGTAATTCTCTCGTTTTCAACCTTCAGATAAACAGTCATCATGTCCCCACACGCGATACTACCTTCCGTTGCCTCTGCATCTGGGTCATCTATTTTTCCCATGTTTCTTGGATTCTTAAAGTGGTCTAGAACCAAATCTGTGTATTTCAGCATCCAAATCACCTCCCTGGTTTAATAGGGCTAATTTGCCGCAACCAACTAACCACCTTTTTCAATTTTTCGACAGTGTAATCAAGTTCTTCCTTAGTTGTAAGAGAACTGAAGGAAAAGCGTATCGAACCATGTGCCCTCTCATGATCCCCACCAATTGCAATGATTGCATAATTTGGCTCTAGAGTCTCAGAGGCACATGCGGAACCAGTTGCAACTTCTACACCTTCCATGCTCAATGCAAGACTAATCGCCTCCCCTTCTATAAATGAGAAGCTAAAATTCACATTATAAGGTGTTCTTTTTTCTCCGCGTGGGCCATTGAGTGTCACATGCTCTATCTCAGATTCAATTCTATTGATGAAATATTCTTGAAGTGTCCTCAATCTTGAAAACGTCTCGTTCATGTTTTTGATAGCAAGTTCCGCGGCTTTAGCCATTCCCATAATTCCAGGAACATTTTCTCCTCCAGGTCGTCTTTTATCGTAAGACTCAGCCCCATACATGATTGGCTGGAATTTCACGCCCTTCCTAGCGTATAAAAATCCTACACCCTTTGGCCCATGAAACTTGTGCGCACTCACACTCATCAGATCTATTCCAAGATTCTGAACGTCTATTGGAAATTTTCCGTACATCTCAGCTGCATCAGTATGAAAGTAAATGCGATGATCGCTTCTTTTCAAAATCTCCGAGATCTGTTTAAGAGGCATGATCGATCCTACAAATTGTCCGATCGATGTAATGCTCACAAGAATCGTGGTTGCTTTTATCGATCTCTCAAGCGCTTCAAGATCTATTATTCCTTCATGGTCAACAGGTACCACTGTTACTTCGAAATCCTCTTTTTGCAACACATCAGCCAGTTTCATTATAGAACCGTGTTCCAGAGCAGAAATGATTATATGGTTACCCTTCGATTTGTTTGCTCTCGCAGTACCTAATATTGCTATGTTGTTCGCCTCAGTTGCACCGGACGTAAAAATTATCTCTTCCGGCGAAGAAGCATTTATAGTTCGTGCGAAAAACTCCCTGGCTGATTCAACATCGTCATAGATTTCCTGCGCAGATTCATAAAGGCCATCAGGTCTTGCAAATTTTTCAGTCATGTATTTAGTTACTACTTCAGCGACCTCGGGAAGAACTTTTGTCGTCCTATCATTATCTAAGAAAACTTTCATTTTGAACCTCCTTAATCAAGCCGATTTATCACTTTCATTATTATTGTTGCAATCTTTTTTCCCGCTTTATCTGCTATTTCTAATACTTCCTCTGCAGTTAAAGGCTTTAGATCCTCAGGAACAGCTCTGTCTGTTATTGCGGACAAACCAAGAACTTTCATACCAGCGTGGTTTGCAACTATCACTTCAGGCACAGTGGACATTCCAACAGCATCTGCTCCAAAATTTCTAAGCATTCTGAGCTCAGCACGTGTTTCGAAATTTGGTCCAGCTACCGCAACATATACTCCCTTGTAAACTTCTATACCCTCATTTTTCGCAACCTCTTCAGCGATCTTTATCAATTCTTTGCTGTATGGCTCGCTCATGTCCGGGAACCTAGGACCCCATTCATCAACATTCGGCCCAAATAGAGGGTTGTCGCCCATGAAATTTATGTGATCTGTTATTATCATTGGCTTTCCAACATCAAAAATCGGATTCAACCCTCCAGAAGCATTTGTGACAAATAGATATTTCACACCCAGTAACTGCATAACTCTTATAGGGAAGGTCACGTCCTGCATCGAATATCCTTCGTAATAATGGAATCTACCGTTCATCAACATTACATCTTTACCAGATAACTTTCCAAACAAAAGTTCACCCTTATGACCAGGAGCTGTTGATATCGGGAAACCTGGTATCTCGGAGTATTTTATAACTATTGGATTTTCTAGCGATTGAGCTATCCCGCCTAAACCGGATCCAAGTATTATAGCAAACTTCGGCTGTATATTAACTCTGTGCTTCAAGTATTCTACAGCCTTCATCACTCTTTCAACGTATTCCCTCATTGACCGCACCCCCTAATTTTCGTGTTTTTGGCACTGAACCCTGCTAATTATATTCTACAGATTTCACATTACAAAAATATTAGATCTTTTTTGTCCAATATGTTTCACTATAAAATTATCAACGAACCATTCTGCTTAAAATCTCCCCTGTGGACATCTTCAACCAAAGACAAATGAGAATCTAGGTCATGATAGGCAAAAGCACCAGTGCCAGCCGCGAAATGAACACTTGGCGAAATTCCCAAACTGCTCTCACCCATGCAACCAATCATCAATTGAAGGCCAGCAGCTTTTGCAAGCTTTACTATCGCTAAAGCATCGCTCAAGCCCGATTTCATAAGTTTTACGTTTATCATGTCAGCAGCTTCTTCTTTTATGATCTTGATGGCATCATACATTGTGAATACCGATTCATCAGCAGCAACTGGATAAGGACTGTTCCATCTTACAAACTTCAAACCATCGATGTCAGTTTTCCTAACTGGTTGCTCGAAAACAACCACATTTATTCCTTCTCGATGAAGCGCTTGTATGAATTCTATTGCCTGTTTTGGAGTATAACCTTGATTTGCATCAACAATAAATGATAAATCTCTTGATATTTCACTCACTCGCACAACTTTTTCTACATCCTCATGTAGATTCCTGCCAACCTTTAACTTGAGTATTTTGAACCCCTCCGAATAATATTTCTCAGCTTTTTCCAATGTTCTCTCGAGTGTTGTTATGCCTATTGTTATATCTGTTTCTATTTTGTCCTTCGCACCACCGAAAAACTCGTATTGTCTAAGACCATGTCTCTTACAAAATGCATCAATAACAGCACACTCTATGGCTGCCTTTATTGCAGGTGTAGCTCCAAGCTTTTGAGTTCGCTCAAAGATTGATTCATACCTCTCAACCGACATTCCATAGACCATTTCTTTAACTGTGTTCTCCATTTTTTCAAGCATTTCGGGAGTTTCCCCAGAAATTGCAAACAAAGCTGATGCCTCAC
>JBEPZZ010000023.1:0-4451 GCA_041640575.1 Pseudothermotoga sp.
CCTGTCAAACCTCATGATACCTTAACCCCCTTTCAATGAGGAAGATGTTCAACCGAGTTATCAACCCATGGTGAAAGTTTTGAAATTCACAAGTTTGGAAGATGAAATATCTTTCAATTTCTAACTACCGCGAAAATTAAGCCAAATTTTCACCGTTCACGAAGCGTACAGTTGGTATTATTATCTTTCTCAGAAAGATTTCCGTATATAAGTTAACATTAACAAGTTTGTAAAGTCAATTTCTATTTATATAAATTATTCGTGCAAATCATCCGAATATTACGCAACTTATTCACAATCTTTCTCTAAATCACATTTTTTCCCTCGTTATCTCTTGATATCTCACGTTTTCCCTTTGTTACTTTTTTCACAACTTTAGGTGCTTGAGAGTGAATTTTTCTAGGGGTTTTAAACGATTACAATCTGTTCAACAAGACAAAAAGATGAACGATTTAGTTTTGAAATCTTTACGATCAATAACAACAAAAAACGGGGCTTTTCACCCCGCTTTTGACTTACTTGTCATTTATCGATGAATTATGGATTATACTGTCCAGATAAAAGTCTTTGATAGAAACTTTGCGGTAAGAAGGCGTGCCTGTGCATATCTGCACTGTAAAGCTTCGTTGGTGCTTTGATTTCTCTCAATGGTTCTCTGACTGGGTGTTTTTTCGATCCAACGGACATTGTCCACCAATATCCAGCATAACCTGGTATGACGGTGGTGTACAAATCGACAATTGGAAAAACTTTTCTGAGTTCATGCTGAACCTCTCTAACTATTTTTAGATGATAATAAATCGATTCAGTCTGAGCAACATATATTCCGTCTTCTTTTAGAGCATCATAAGCAAACTTGAAAAATTGCTCTGTCGTCAAACTGCTCGCAATTCCAACCGGATCCGTTGAGTCAATTATGATAATATCGAATTCGTTTTTGTGATCTTGCATGTATTTAAAACCATCCTCGCAGAGAACTTCAGCTCTCTTGTCGTTGAATGCTTCGGCCAAGGTTGGGAAAAACTTTTTCGATGTCTCAATAACTTCCCTGTCAATGTCAACTAGAACAGCTCTCTTAACCTCAGGGTGCTTCAAAACTTCTCTCAGAACTCCCCCATCTCCTCCTCCAATGATCAGAACACTATCGGGCTTCGGATGAGCGCAAACTGGAACATGTGCCATAAATTCGTGGTATATGAATTCGAACTTCTCGTCGAACTGGGCGACTCCATCAAGCACGAGTACTTTTCCAAAATATGGTGATTCGATAACCATGATTTCTTGGTACTCACTCTTAGTTTCGTACAAAACTTTTGTCACTGGATAACAATGTCTTATCGGCGCAAATGGATCTCGTTCAAGAAAATAAATATCTCTCATTCTTTCACCCACCTTCTTAGGATTTTCATAATCATAATAAAACAATAAGAATCATATGGTACAAATAAATTGTGAGGTTTTGATTGTGAAGCCGTTGTTGACTATTATTATTTTACCGATCTTTCTGGTGCTTGTTGCTTGTGTTCAAATAAATCCTAATCCTTCAGGAAGTTCTGATGAACTTCTTGTTCGCTACATTGCACTAGCGTACAACAAAGGTCATAATTTAACATTCGATCAACTTTCAGATTTGTTGGAAAAGACCACTTACGATGACAAAGTCTGGATCAATTATAACTACTTCAAGGGTGCTATCGATCTGTCCACCTTTATTGAACTCAGAGAACCTACATCGTATGATCCAAGACTCGTTGAATATTTTAAATCGATATTTCCAATCAATAATTCATCTTCTGGATTTATAGACAATTTCGATGATCTTCTACCATCAGATTCTCTGAATCCACCGAAAATTGTTAATGAGACACTAACGAAAAGGGTTTATGAACTAATCAAATATGATTACTCAATCAAAGGATTGTTTTACACGTGGTATCAAAAATATTATGTTGGTGAACTGACAGATGAACTGATTTACCAATATGCAAGAACCTTGGTTGAAATCGCAGAAAGTTACACTTTTGAGGTTAGTAGCAATAAAGCTTCATCCCAGTTCTTCACACAAACTGTGAAACTCAATTCGATCCCAACAGAACTTGTACTTGCGATTATGTATCAAGAATCAAAACTCTTTCCAGGATCTTTTCGTGCGGAGATTTTCGATGGAAAAATTCTTTCAGTCTCACTTGGTCTTGCTCACATACTGGTCGATGTTGATAACTTTAAGACCCTATCCTCTGAATACAATGATATTGGTGATGGGATGTTACAATTCTTCACTTTCGAACTGCTTAGAAATTATTACTTTTCAGATCTGAGGGCAGAGGATCTTTTCCAGATCAGAGGTTCTGTCCTTTTAGCTCGCACATATCTTGCTTTAATCAAGCAGAAAATAGACTCATATTTTTCCAATTAGAAGGCTTAACTATTTTCACACATTTTTGTGTATTTTACAAGAGAACTTGCTTTATTCCAAATCCTGAGGATACGGGTTTAAGTAGCTTTGCGAAAGAATATACTGATCGTCAAATCTGTAGGCCCAACTTCTTAGAAGTTCTCTAGCAACAGCGAAAGAAGTTTTACCTTCCTTCAGTCTGTCCAAGATAACCAGAAAATGCCTCTTTTCATGGGAGTTAAGAAAATCAGATAGATGGCCAAAAATATGCATAAGAGTGTTGACATGATTTCCAACACTTGGTCTTTTGGCTAAAGCAGTTTTGAACAAGTCACCGTATTTGTTTTTGAGCTCCTCTAGATCTTGTTGTTTGTTAAAATCTGCCAAGAGTTTTCCCATTTTTTTCAAAAGCTGTTGACTATGCGCCATAAGCATGTATTTGTATCTTCTATGGAACTCGTACAGATCGTTGATTTTTCCAACTTTCTTACTAAAAACTCTCCAGTAAGCAAGAGCAAAGAGTCTTGTCAAAAAGTGATCCTTTATCGCAGGATTTCTCAATCTTCCCTCATCTTCCACTGGAAGCATCGGAAAAGCTTGCAGCATTTTCATTGCAAAAAGTCCTTTTCCCTTGCTGTGAAAAACTTTACCTTGAGGTTCTTTATAAACTAACGTATTCGAAACCCCGCAAGATGGTGACTTGCTTTTGAGCAAGAATCCATCTACTTCACCCAAAGCTTTAGTGAAATTTTCTGAAAAATCTTTCATATTTTCAGTCAGATCTCTTCCAGTTGAAGGCTGAAAGACTCTATAAGTCCCGTCTTCAACGTAAACAATTATCTTTCCTCTTGGAACTCCAAGACCAATTTCAACTTCCGGGCACACAGTTATGATTTGACAGTAATCTCTCAGTCTTAGAGCAAATTCATCCTTTACGATTTCGCCATTGTATCTAACTGGTTGAAGATCAAGACACGCGCTCATCACCAAAATAGGTTTTTCAAAACTCACCCTGTGCACCTCCACGAGGCACCCAGAAAAAGTTGAAACATCTTCAACATTTTTTGCAACTTGAGGTCAAATATCTAAAAAAGCTTATCAATTCTATTATCTTCGTTATTCTCGCTTTTATGCTCCTTTCTCAATCTTTGAATTTTAACGTACTCAAAAATTCCAATCATGCCTATGAACAGTCCAGCCACTGACATCCCATAAACAGCAAAACTCAGCACAATGGAAAGTGGTATTATCCTCAAAAACATAAGGATAACAATTACCCAACTTCCTACAAGCATTGAACCTCCAAGAAGGATCTTTAGCTTGAAATTCATGTTCTACCTCTTGCTGAAGAGCCAACACAAAACTCTATGATTCTCTTCAGGAAAGAAGTACTCTGGGTTTTTCACATCGCACAATCCATCTATTTTGTACTCACATCTAGGGTGGAATCTGCACCCGCTAGGCGGGTTCACCAAATTTGGTGGCTCACCTGCCGGTACTTTTTTGAAGCTCTTTAGATTCTCCGCATCTGGGTCGGATATTGCTTCAAATAACGCTTTTGTGTAAGGGTGCAATGGATTTTCAACTAGTCTTCTTGCCTCTGCTTCTTCCACTATCCATCCGCCGTACATTACAACTATTCTTTCCGAGAAATAGCTGACCGTTGACAAGTCGTGTGTGATGTATATCAGTGCTATACCATGTTCTTTTTGCAACTGCCTAAGAAGCTGCAATATTTCTACTCTGACCGATGCATCCAACATTGACACAGGTTCATCTGCAACTATCAGTTTAGGATTCAATATTGTTGCTCTTGCTATGACCACTCTTTGCTGTTGGCCACCACTCAGCATATGCGGAAATTTACCAAGAAAATCTTCTACGGGCGTCATTTTCAGCTCAGTCAAGATTTTCCTAATTCTAGTCATTTGCTCATTGGGATCTGTAATTCCATGTATCAACATTGGTTCTTGTAAAATTCTTTTGACACTCATAAACGGAGGTAGGGCTCCATAAGGGTCTTGTTGTACAAATCCAACCTGAGACGAATACCACA
>JBEPZZ010000023.1:4461-25180 GCA_041640575.1 Pseudothermotoga sp.
CACAACTTTGCACTACCAGTAAGCTTGGATATATCCTTACCATCGAAGGCTATTCTTCCAGCGAAAGGTTCCACCAGCCCCAGGATTGTTTTAGCTAGAGTTGTTTTTCCGCAACCACTTTCGCCAACTATTGAAAGAGCCTCGCCTTTCCTAAGTGTTAAGCTCACATCATCAACAGCTTTCACGTAACCAGCGTGGATAAAGCCAAATCTTCTCAGCTCGTAGTAAACTTTCAAATTCTCTATACTTAGCAGGACACCGTTGTTCATTCCATTTCACCTCTTTCATAAAGCCAGCACTTGACAAATTTCCCGTCAATCTCGTAAGTTCCAGGTTCTTGATCACATTTGGAAAATCTTTTGTGACACCGTTCAGCAAACCTACATCCTTTAGGTGGATTTATCAAGCTAGGTGGTTGTCCAGGTATATAACCAAGCACATCTTTGCGTTGCCTAAGTCTTGGTATACTCTCGAGCAATTTTTCAGAATATGGATGCAGCGGACTGGAAAAGAAACTTTCTGCATCTGAAAATTCCATTATCTGCCCGGCATACATTACTGCAACATACTCTGCGATTTCACTAGCTGTAGCAACGTCGTGTGTTATTAGTATGTATGTCAGTCCAAATTCTTTCTTTATCTTTTTCAATTCATTCATGATATTTGCCTGGGTCAACAAATCAAGGGCTGAAGTTGGTTCGTCCAGAACCACGATATCAGGTTTCGCAGCTAAAGCCATAGCTATTATCGATCGCTGCCTCATACCACCACTGAGCTCAAATGGGTAGCGTTTCATGAATTGCAGAGGAAAACCAACTATACGGAGGGCTTCTTTAACTTTTTCCAGAGCCTCCTCTTTAGTTTTTGCTAGTCCTCCTACCAGCAACGGTTCTGAAATTTGATCTTCTATTTTGATCACAGGGTTCAACGCATTCATAGCAGCTTGTGGTACAAGTGCCATTTTTTTCCAACGTATCTCTTTCCTGAATCTTTCGTCATCGTAATCCATCACATTTATTCCGTTTAAGTAAACTTCACCATCGTATCTTGCAACATTTTTCGGTAAAAGTCTCAAAATAGCCTTGCTCAGAGAGGTCTTTCCACAACCAGACTCACCTATGAAAACAATAGAACTGTTTCTTCTAAGCGAAAACGTTACGTCATCAACAGCTTGAACTGGTCCTCTCATTGTCTGATAATAAAGTTTCAAATTCTTAACAGTCAGAAGCACCTCGTTGTTCGCCATGCTCTCACATCCGCCTCAACCTAGGATTGAAAATTCTATCAAGTGCAAAGCCAAGCATTGAGAATCCAAGACCTGTTAAGATTAATAAAACCGAAGGAACCAAGACCCAGTAGTAATGACCCATATATAAAGCTCCCCTGCTTTGAGCATCGTAGAGTATCTTTCCCCATGTTGGGATAACTGGATCGGAGATTCCCAAAAAGGCAAGGGTGGCTTCAAGGAACACAAAAGCTGGAACTTCGATCACAAAAGTTGGAATGAGCATAGGAACAATTCTAGGTACCATGTATCTGAAGATTATCCTTCCTCCACTTGCACCATAGGCTTTGGCAGCTTCTATATAGGGTGACTCGCGAACTTGCAAGAACATAGCCCTATAGATCTTTATTCCGGATCCGAAAACACCAAGAATAATGACTGTTCCAAGAATAACCCAAATGCTGCGAGAATAGAACATTCCTATCATAATAAGTATTATCAGTGTTGGGAGAATCATTCTGATTTCAGTTATTCTTTGGAGCAGTCCATCAACAAAACCTCTATACCATGCCCCTGTTGCAGCTAGAAGCAAGGTCAAGACTGCGGTACCTATTGCAGCCAAGAATCCAAAGATCAGCGCCACAGGTGCACCCCAGAACAATGCAATTCTTAGGTCTCTTCTCAAATGGTCTGTACCAGCTATCCCATAAATGCTTCCATAGACTACCAATCTGGCATCTAGATCGTCTTCTGGATTGAAGGTTACAGCCTCTATGATAAGCTTATATTTTCCTTTCAATGGAGTTAAAGCTGTTTCGGTAGGTTTAGCGAAAAGTCCTATATGTGCATCTTTGCCTCCCAAACGTCTTCTGAGAGCTGCATCCTGAGACATTTCATAGGAATCTGTTGATTTTATAGAACCTCTTTTCAAGGTAATTTTTCTTCCATCTGGGGTTTGCCAGTAAAAGGTCCCATACATATTTGGTTCTGAAAACTTTGTATTGAGGAAAAGGGTTATTTCCGTTGGGAATTCATCGTACTGAAAATCAAATTCTAGCTCTATAAGTATATCTTTATCTTTTTCGTGCTTTTCAAAGACTTTGGCATTTGGGTTATTCCTGGAATCAACAATTATTGTTCTTGGTAGTTTCTTTGGGGTGAACCAATCGTAAAAAATGGGACGAGCAAATCTGGGATTTTCAATCCAAATCTGATCTGCTCCACGCCAAAGCCTTGTTGCTTCAGAATACGGTATTGTTATCACAGTGTATATAGACAATGCTATTAGAAAAGCGATTATCGATAAGCCTATAACTGCGCTGGGGTAGCTCTTAATTAGCTTTAGTCTCTGCAAGATTGTGTTCATTGTCTAACACCTCCAGCACCCACTTTTACTCTTGGATCAAGTATCGCGTAAATTACATCGAGGATCAGAACTGTTAGTGCCAACAAATAGGCATATATGACGTTGGCTCCAATTATAACAGGTGAATCGAAGCTGTTTATTGCTTCATAAATTCTTCTTCCAAGGCCTGGCCAATTAAAGACCGTTTCAAGGGTAATACTTCCCATCCACTGTGCTATCAAAGACAGCGCAAATGATGTAACTATGGCTGGCATCGTAGGTCTGAGCACGTACCTTCTTTCTATCATTGCTGAGCTCAAACCTTTTGCCTTAGCCATTTCAACGTAATCTTCACTTGCGTAAATCAGAAAATACGTTCGCCAGTTATATGTTGATATAAAAATTGAGCTCAAAAGAACTGATGAAACTGGGAGAACAAGATGTTTCAACAAGCTCAAAAAGTATTCGGTGCGATCAGCTGGTGGAGGTACACGCACCATACCACCAAATGGCAAGATTCTCAAAACTGCTGCAAAAATGAGGATGAGAAAAATTCCATAAAACCAAGCAGGTGCGGCAGAAAGCGGGGCCAATGCAATTATCGTCTTATCAAAGAAGGAACCATACCTTCTGGAAAGAAACAAAGCAAAACTTAGAGCGCTAACAAAAAGGATTAAAAAGCTTGTCATCATTAGAACAAGTGTAGGTACTAATCTTTCCAATATTATCAGTCTAACCTTTCTAGACCCGGTATCACTTGTCAAGTATTCGGCATTTCCCAGATCTAAAGTTAACGCTTGTTTGAGGTAAATAAAACTTCTGATCAGAAATGGTGTGTCAAGTCCATATCTTTTAAACTCAATTTCCTCAAGCATCTTAACGTATTCCTTTCGCTCGTCTGCGCTCATCATCCTATAAACTTCATCGCCAAGAAGTCTTGTACCTATTTGTTCTCGGATCTGAGATTTTCTGATGTTATCCACGGCACCCCCCATGTTAGCGACCAGGATAACTGCGTACACACCAATAATCAACGTTATCGCCAAGATCAAAATTCTCACAAGAAAATACTTCAGAAGTCTACTCAGGTTCGAAATTTCTGTTTTTTCTCTTTTACTCATCGATAACTACATCCTCCTCCCTTCAAAAATTGGGGGGCAGCTGCCCCCCAAATTGGAGCCCCTAAACACAGTTCATCTTCCTCTGACCATCACATCCACAGTTCCAAATCCTGGCAGCGCTGTCTTGATAGACGTCACTGCAACCTCGAGTTTGTAAACCCCTGGTGTGAGCCCTTTTGTGAGTCCTGACGGTAATTCAAAGGTGAACCAACCATCAGCCAAAGGTTCAGCGTTACCTTTCACGATAAGTGTTCCATCTGGTGCGAACAACAGATACACTGCACTGCTGATATCTTTTACTGGATATGGAGCACCTTCAAATTCTATGAACAAGTCAAACGCTGCAGCCGTGCCAATTGTAATCACAGTAGCACCTTCCAGCGATACTTGTGGTACTGGAGCCTTCTCAAATCCTGCCCATCTTTCAACTGGATACGGATATTGTTCGAACCTCTTCAACTGAACAACTCTCTCAACTGGGAAGGCTTTTTCGAGGTAGAATGGGCCCCATGCCACCCAGAAGTGTCCTTTCTGGTTGTACCAATTCAACAAGTTTCGATACTTGGCTAGCAATTTATCTTTTGGAACGTACTGTGTTAGAACTTTTTCATAAGGCAGCCAGCCTTTTGCGATAACTTCATCAATAGCTTGTTTGAGGATTGGTATTGTTGGACCTGCAATATAATTCAACCATTCGACATTCTTAGCTTTTGCTTTCGCGCTTGAAAAGGCTGCTTTACCTTGCATTTCTGCATAAAAGCCAATTGCAAGAACATGCCACGGAGCTGGTCCCTGATCATAGTACGGCCAGAAGACGTTAGCACCAGTTCCGGCGTTCAGTTCTGCATCTGGATACCACAAATCAGTGTAATATTCCGCAACGAATGGATCAACACTGATTATCCTGAAACCTTTGAATATTCTCTGAAAACTCTTGAACGCTGCAACTGTTGATTCATCGTAGAATGGACTATCTGGATTAGCTCTGTCAAAAGTAAGGATCATCTTAAATATTAGATCTGCAGCATCAAATGTGCTACCATCGTGCATCTTTCTTGCGTATAGATTTTTCGGAAATTGTACAATGACTTTTCTCAGAGCTGTAAGTTTTTGATCACCGAACTTTTCAGCCACGGTTATGAATCTCTGTTCTTTGGCGTCCCAGTCAATGAATGCATCCTTTGGAACAACTATTTCTGGTTCGAACTTTAGACTGACCCAATCCAAAGTTTTTCTCACAGGCAGTCCTTGCTTCATGACAACTTCAGCATTTTCAAATGAGTATGGATAATACAGTCCAGTGTATGGATCTGGCATATAGGCCATAGCACCCGTTGAACGGACAAGCATCATATCATAGATCCAGTTAGAACCCGCTATTGCGTTCCATGGATCCGAGAGAGCAGATGGCAATCCGATTCTCATTGTTCCACCAACTCTATTGGCAAACCTAATTGTGTAAGGCCAGAGCCAAGAACCGGAAATACCACCGTACAAATCTGCTGTGACGAGCACTTCCTTGCGTTTCGGTACAAAAGACATGCTATCGTTTAACCATATCCTGACTGAGTCTTTCAAAGAAAGTTCGAGCGCTTTTGCAAAGAGTTCTCTTCTTTCTTCCATCGTTGAAAATTCTTTGTTGACAAGTATTTCGCAGATTCTATCGAATTCAGGAGTTGGTTTATAGGCCTGCCACAATGGATTTGGACGTCCTCTTGATGTGTAGAAGTAATCAAAGTTTCCAGTTAAATCTCTTGGGACCACAGTTGTGATCCAACCACCCGTGTAGATGTGGAATTTACCTTCTGCTGGGTTACCAGATAGCCATATTGGAGAAGCTTCTGCTGCACGCTTATAATCACGTTTTGTCTTGAAACCAAGTTTTTCAAGCTGATCTGCTACATAATCTCCTATGATTCTTCTTTCATCTTCGATTCGTATCAGTAAGATTATTTCTACTGGTTGACCGTTATACGTCCACACACCACCGACTTTTTGTGCTCCAAGCTTAAGCATGTGTTCAGTTATAATTTTTTCTGCTTTCTCAAAATCGTATTTGTACTTTACCTCGAGTGCTCTCACCACATCAATAAGATCGACGTAATCTGCAGAAACCGTGTTGATCGGGAAGAGCCTTGGAACAGCCAAGCCACCCATGATCTCACGACAAATATAGTTTCTGTCAACTAGCCAGTTCACTGCTTCTCGAATCTCAGGGACTGAGAATGGATTCAACCGCCCGTCTGGGAATGTTGGACCAACCGGGTTGAAAGTGAGTTCGTTGTATGAACCATACGAAGATTCGTATGCAAGGGCTGCACTTTCTCTAACTCTTCGGAACAAATCAGCTGAGGTCAAAGTCATGGCGTAAACATCGAACTCACCTGCTTCCATCCTGCGAATAGCGGCTTCTGCCGTTGGCTCCATGACAACAATTACCTCGTCTACCCAAGCTCCAACTCTTTGCTGCCCGAAAGTTGTGATAACTAAGAGCATAGAGATAAATCAGCAAAAGTTTTCCAGCTTTTAACACGCACACCCCTCCCCATAGTGGAAGTATCCTTTTGTTAAAAGTATACCATGGTTTCTTTCCTCAATGCAACCATGTGAACAAAATGGTTACATAACTAATAATTATTAAGATCGTCGTATAAGAAATGATTTAAGAAATTCAAATGTTAGGTTACCGAACTACTTTGTCATCTGGTACGTTAACAAAGTCCATTGAATACTCATCAGAACTACCATAGAAGAATGACTAGCATCTTGATGCCATTTGCAAAAAATGAGCAGAATGCTCGATCCAACTTACAATTTTTAAACCTTTATTTTCTTAAAGACAGAAGTAAACCTAGGATGATAGAAAGCAAGGCGGCACTTAGAACCCTGTAAGTGGATGGCAATAAGAAAGTGAAAGTGTGAGCTGGGATCCAAAAAAGAGGTATCGTTTTGAGGATGACAAATTCAACAAATTTACTCCAGTTTATAGCTTTTACAACATCAGATATTTTCAAAGAAAAAATCTTCCGAAACTTTCCTTGTCCCATTTCAATGAAGGTATCAGTTATTCTATGCAAAGCCATAAATGTTGGTGCAAAGATCAAATTCATCAAAAGGCTGGAATAAAAGGCATGGAAAAATCTTTCATAACGCTGAGGAAATGCAAGTAATCCCTTACTCAATAGAACCTTCGTTCCAGAAAAAAACAACTCAAAAGTAAAGACAAAACACATTCCCAAAAAACCCCAAACAACCATGCGATATAACACTCCAACTGGAAGTTTGTAACTACCATTTTTCAAGCGTAAAGAAAGTATTTCCCCAAAAGTTGCGAGGATGGCCACTTTTAGAAATCCCATAATGTATGGATGATAGTTTGTGGCCCTTACAAATAACTCGTGCGTTGGTCTGTAAAGAAGAAAAATAATCACAAAAAGCATAAACAATATGGATGATATGTCGAAGAACTTAACTTTCATGCTTTTCACTCCCTATGGAGCATAAATCTCAATAAACTCTTTTGTACTGGTTATAGTCTTTCCAAATGTAGTTTCTCGCTCTCAAGATTCTGAAGCTTTTTGGTTTCATCGTTATTCTCAACGTGCCTGCAACAACCGCAAACTCATCCATCGTGAAAAGGTCAACAAACTTCGTGTTGCTTAGCAACCTACCGTTATCCAAAGAAATAGTTACCGTCTTTTCTTTCACATCTTTGTTGATAACAACAACAACACTATGCAACGGATGAGGTGTATTCCTGATATAAGCGAGAGGTTCCTCAGCTAAAATTTTGAAGCTTCCAAACCTTAATGCTGGTTCAGTTCGCCTAATAAAGATTAGCTTTTTGTAGAATTCCAAAAGATTCCTGTTCCATTTTGTTTCGTCCCAAACCATTGGCTTTCTACACTCTGGATCCTTTCCGCCATCCATTCCTATTTCAGTACCGTAGTAGACCACTGGGACACCTGGGTATGTAAACTGCATAACTATAGCAAGCTTTCTAAGCTCTTCGTCCTTGATCGTTGTTGCGAGTCTTTCTGTATCATGACTGTCCAACATGTTCCAGCATCCGTGTATATTCTCAGTCTCCAAGTAAGCCTTCTCGAGCGCCAAACCAGCATTTTCCATCTCGCCATTCAAATAAGCGTAAACGCAGCTTGAAAAATGATAGTTCATAATTCCATCTACTATATTCCAACTTGCTGGATACGTCCATATTTCGCTTACAACATAAGAATCTGAAGAAACTTCCTTTGCCTTCGCAGTGATCCAAGCATTGTTCAATGGTCCAATGTCATGCCCACAATCCAATCTCCAACCATTAATACCCATTCTAAGATAATGCTCCACAACTTTCAAAACGTAATCACGGACAGAAGTGTTTTCAAGGCTTATCTCTGGTAGAGACCTTGAGCCATACCAGCCTACGTAATAATCATCGGCACGGAAAGAAAAACGGCTGATATTCTCCTTGTCGCCTTTCATAGCCTTTAAAAGCCATGGATGTTGGGAACTTACGTGATTAAAAACTCCATCGAGGATTAACCTTATTCCATTTTTCTTGCATTCGTTTAGAAGCTTTCTGAAAGCAGCGTTTCCACCAAATTGAGGATCTACGGTAAAGTAATCTATGGTATCGTATTTGTGATTTGATGGAGAAAGAAAAATAGGAGTTAGATAAATACAATTTGCTCCCAAAGTTTTTATGTAATCAAGTTTTTCAACAATGCCCCACAAATCTCCCCCGTAAAAGACTTTACAGTGACTACCATCTTCGGTTCGCTTGGGTGGAACATCCCAGTTTTCTATCCTTCCACCTCTTTCTTCATATAATTTTCTCTTATCTTCAACAGTTAAACCTTTTCCTATGTAAAACCTATCAGGAAAGATTTGATAAATCACTGTGTCATAAACCCAACTGGGAAGCGGATACAATTGTCTCACCTCTTTTAAGAATCGAATTCCTTCGGTTATTTTATTTAAAAACACGGTTTGTTCAGAAAAAGAACGACATATTTCATTTCTAAGCCTATGAGCTACAAAGTTATGAATGTTTCATATTCTCAAAGCTTCCCAACTTTCATTCAAAATCATAATATAGTTATAACCAATGTCTTTAAGAATCTCTATTCCCTCTTTCAGTCCAAGTCCAATGTTCTCAAGATTATGTGCATCCGAGCCTAGGGTTAATAACTCTCCACCAAGTTCCTTATAAAGCCTGAGTATTTCAACACTCGGATTCGGTTCACCATAAACGCTAATGGAACGAGTGTTGACTTCCAAAAACTTGCCATTTTGTATCAGGTACTTGAGAATTTCTTCCAAAAGATTGTAAGTATCGTGCAAAAACGGTTCATGCTCTTTTTGATATCTTCTTGGAAAATCTAGATGAGCAAGGCAGTGAAAATTCTTGACCTTTCGGATCAATTTGTTCAATCTTTCAAGATATTTCACGTAACTTTCTTGGTCAATTGGATCATCAATGTCGTGATGTGAAAGAAGAACAAAATCAAAACTCTCGAGATTTAAATTTAAAGGTTTTACTCCATCCCATCCAAGTTCTACACCAACAGGAAGGGAATATTTGGCCATTTCCTTTTTATAACTTTCGACGTCAAAACACCATTCTTTCCAAACATCCTTAGTTGAAACTTCGTAGTGATCCGTTATGATGAAGCTTTTGATACCTTTCTCTTCACAAGTGGCGACGACATCTGAAACTAAAGATTTGCAGTCTAAGGAGAAATGACTGTGTATATGATAGTCTACAAGCACGGTAACACTCCTTCTCATCTTTACCAATCAATACAATGCTAAGACAGACTCATAAATTTTCACAGAAATTGTTTGTAACAATACTTTGACTGACTCTTACATACTTTTCTGCTTACATTACACTTTATCGAACATCAACAAATAGGATGACCGAATCGATGAATCAAAACTATCCCGCCGAAAGTATTGTATTCAAAAAGGATGGTAAAATCCAGTTTCTCTGCCTTTAACTTCTTTTAAAGGCATCTTGCGCTGCATTGTTTTTTATTCAAAACTGCATAGAAATTGAACACTTAATACATCTTTTGTCTTAAAGATTAAAATGAACAAATCCAATCTCGGTGCTTGATGTGCAGAGGGTAGATGCAAAAATAAAGGGGGCAAGCCCCCTTTTTATCAAACTTGCTGAACGAGACTTTCAAGTACCTCTAAACTTTCTGAGATTTTCCTTAAAGATTTTCTCCAGAATTCTTCGCTAGTTACATCTATACCAACTGATTTTGCTACATCTTCAGTTTTTCCTCTACCAGTTGATGCAAGAAGCTTTTTATAGTCTTTGTAAAAATTACCACGTTCTTTTGCTACTTCAAATACTCCCAGTCCAAAGAGATAGCCAAAGGTGTATGGAAAGTTGTAGAAATGAAGCGTTGGGAAGTAATAATGTGGCTTTACTATCCAAGCATATGGATGTAGATAGTTGTGGTCCAAACCATCCCCGTAAGCTTTCTTCTGTGCTTCAATCATCATGTCTGAGATTTCTTTCGAACTGAGCGGGCCTTCTTTTCTTTTTTCAAAAACACTCTTTTCAAAAAGGTATCTGCTGTATATGTCTATGATGAGCTGTACAGCATCTGAGAGTTCTTTATCAACCAATGAAAGCTTTTCTTCTCTTGTCAGATCCTCCGACTTGAGATATTCCATCACTAATGTTTCGTTGAAAATAGAAGCTGTTTCAGCCAAAACCATCGGTGTTATGGAGTTCATCGGTGTTTCATCCTTTAAACATTCATTGTGGAAAGCATGACCAAGTTCATGAGCCAAAGTTAGTACGTTGTCCAAATGTCCTTCGAAAGTCATCAATATTCTAGATTCTTTGAGTGCCTTCACTGAGGAACAGAAAGCTCCTCCTCTTTTACCTTTTCGTGGTTCTGCATCTATCCAATTTTTTTCAAATGCCGAATCGATAAACTTACCAAGTTCCTGCGAGAAATTGGAAAGCTTTTCAACAATTAATTTTCTTGCTTCATCAAAGCTCCATTTTTTCGTGAAAGCTCCTATTGGCGCAAACAGCTCGTACCAAGGCAAAGCATTTTCATAACCCAAAAGCTTTGCCTTTAATTTCAAGTATTGCCTAATCGTTGGTAAGAAGTCTTCAATACTTTTCATCATGGTTTCAAAAGTCTTGGAAGAAATTCTATTCTCAAGAAGCATCGGTTCTATCGGCGAATCAAAGCCACGAAGTCTCATTTCGGTCAGAAATTCTCCTTTAATGCTGTTCAAAGAGAAAGCAATTGTTTCTGCTATAGTTTCACATGCTTTGAGTTCAGCTTGGTAAGCGGCTTTTCTGACTTCTTTTCGTGGATCATATGCAAGGTTTCGAACAACCATTAAAGGCAGAGTTTTCTTTTCTCCTTCGATCTCAACCTCACACATTAAATTTGAGGTCAGTTTTGAAAACAATTGATTCCAAGCTTCCCCACCAGTAATACGAACCAAGCTCAAAAGTCTTTCTTCGCCATCAGAAAGGAGGTATTTTGCCCTTTCTTTAAGCTCACTTAAAGCGTATTTATGAGCAATGATAACTGGGTTAGAAAGCGACTCAAGTGAAACATCTTTTAGATACCTTGTGAAAACAACTCGTGCCACTGACAAATCCACGAATTTCTGTCGAATGACGTTCAGATATTTCAAAGCCTCTTCGTTGTTAGTGTTTTCACTGAGCTTTAGGCTTGCGTAGTTCATAAGCTTACTTGCAAGCAATGACAATTCGTTGAATTTGTTTACGCAGTATGAGATTTTTTCTTCGACGTTTTCCTGGCTAATCAAGTTTTCCTTTTGCCATCTGAGTAAAGCTTGAGTTTCTTCCTCCAAACGTTTAAGGTCAATTAAAAAGCTTTCAGATGAGAAAGATGGATAAATGTTATCCAAATTCCACCTCATTGCTTCACCCCCTATTACGTTCGGTGTGCTAACCAATTATACCAAAAAAGCAAAAATGCCGGCTTGCGCCGGCATCGAGGGGGTGATGGTATAAAGAGGCTGTGGGTTACTTTGCGTAGTCCTCAAGAGCTTTCAAAATCTCATCAACAAAGAAGTTCAACTTTGAACCGATGTGGTATCTTGTTTTGAGTCTGTAGTTTCTCAAGGCACTGATCTGTTCAACAGTTATTACATCACCGATTTTTTGATTTGCTTCGCGGATGATTTCAGCTCTCTTTTGGTTCAAATTTCTAATAGTTTCACGATATTGATTTAGCGTCATATTTCTTGCCTGCTCTTTTAGTTGTTGATATTCCTTCTCCAAAGCGCTCAGCTTTTCCTTTGCTTCATTTACTATTTCCAAGATCTGCTTTGCTTGCTCTTTTGATAGATTCATAGCTTTGAAATATTCTGAATACACTTGCGGTCTAGATTCTCTTAACTTTTCGAAAAGCTGTTGTTTGTTTTGCATCAAAAGCTGCGGTGCTGAACGGTAACCAAATCCTGGTTTAACGCCACCTACCGGAAAACCACCTCGAACCATCGGAGCAGCCAATATCGTGGTTGAAATAACTACTACCACCAAAAGTACAATTAGAAACTTTTTCATAATTATCACCTCCGATAATATTGTCCCCCCTTTAGGTATGAACTGTTCTTGTTTTTAATGGAACTCTAATTGTTATCTGTAGATACCTGTAACTTGAGGAATGTTTTAAGGAAATTTTGAATCAGCAAAAGATATCAATGTGCAAGTGAAACTTGGCAAGGATGTTTTTTCTTTGGCATTAAATACTTATTTTTCAATTCTTCAAGGCGATCTAGATTTGAAGTAGGAAACACAAATTGATCTATCTATTACCCTTTTAGTTCATGAATCTTGAAGTGATTCCAAGAAATCCCCGAAAAAACTGCACCGTTAGGATTATTTACCTTGGTATCGCCATACTGATTGGGATAATTCTTGGTTGTTAATTTTTACAGCAATAGATTTCTTGCTTTTTTATCGCATGCTGTTAGTCTACTTGCGGATGCGTTGCCAAGAATATGTTCGTGTTCTACCCCTTCCTGCCATTAACAGTGCTGACTTTGCTTGGATTAAAGAATATGTTATTCTTTTTACTAGATTGTTCAATGTATGCGTGGTGATTCAAAATATCTATGCTAAGAAAAACTTTTCATTATATAGGAATCCTCTTGGTTTTAACGTTATTTTGGATAATACTCAATGAGAAAATTACTGTTCTACACACTGTCACAGGTGTTGTTACAGGATTTATTTGCATAATTTGCACCGAAAAATACCTACTCAAGCAGAAATATGCACTAAACTATACGCTCAGTTTCAAGGTTTTCGCAAAATATTTAGTGTATCTCTTTATCCAAATTTATGTATCCGGTATCACTGCAATTTATAGAATGCTTACCAACAAAGTCAACATAGGAGTAATCGAATATGAGAGTGACCTTGACAATGATTTTTTAATATGCGTCCTTGCCAATTCAATTACTCTAACTCCTGGTACCGTAACTTTAGATAAAAGTGGCAGAGTGCTGAAAATATTATGTTTGAATTGTCCAGAGAGTGATAAGGACAAGTTGCAACAAAGTATTAAACTTGAGCTTGAAAAACGTTTAAAGGGGGTAAGGTAATGAGGTTCGAAACCGCCATCCTTACCGCGTTGATAGTCTTATGCATAGGCCCTATCTTGAGAGCGATCATAGGCCCAACTGTATGGGACAGAGTTTTAGCTCTAAATTTGCTATCTTCAAAAATTGTAATGATTATAGTAGTACTAGCCTTTTTAACCAGTAAATCGTATTTGCTGGATATTGCTATCGTATACGCGTTGCTCAGTTTTGTTAGTATTGTAATGATTTCAAGATTTGTTGAAAAGCGAGGTAAGCTATGAGGGAATTAATTGGCAACACGTTGATAATTATAGCCTTGGCGTTTATATTTTCAGGAGTGTTTGGAATTTTTAAGTTCAAAGATTTCTATCCGCGCATACTGATATCATCAAAAGTAGATACTGTAGGGTTGGTTACATTGATGATAGGTATTATGATAAAATCAGGTTTGAATTTTTTCAGCTTAAAAATACTTACAGTTATGGTACTGTTCGCTATAACCAATCCACTCTCAACCCATTCAATAGCACGATCCGCATATAAAAGTGGCTACAAGATTAAAAAGGAGACTTCTGAGAAGCCATGATCGTGAAAGTTCTTCCCATCGTAATAGCACTATTTGCATTAGTGACTGTTGAAGTAAAACAATTGAAGTTGGCAATAATATATTTAGGGATTTTTTCGCTAATAAACGCTGTTGCATATATTTTTTATGGAGCACCCGATGTGTCTTTGGCGGAGGCCGTAATAGGCAGTACTTTGGCTACCATTATGTATTTAATTGCCATTAAGAAACATAATCTCATCAAAGCTGGCCATATCCGTGAAGAGAATAAGTTTTCCCTAAGCGATTTGTTTGGCAAGAAATATCGTGTTTTATTAGGTGGTTTTTGTGCTATCATATGTATTTTAATTTTGAGTACTTACCTTAATTTTATTGAAGTTACAGGAACACCTGCATGGGATTATTATGTAAGGTTTTTTAAACAGGATACTGGTGCAAGCAATGCTGTAACGGCGATTTACCTTAACTATCGGGTCTATGATACGTTGTTCGAAGCCTTGTTGCTGCTTGTTAGTGTAATTGCAATAATTTACTTTTCATGGCGAGCTGATGAATGGCTACGTACAGCAAAAAGTGATGAAAGAATTGATACCACTTCTGAAATTGTATCCACGGTAACCGGTTTTCTTTATCCATTCATATTGTTATACGGTTTTTATCTTGCCATAAACGGGCATCTAACTCCTGGGGGCGGTTTTCAAGGAGGAGCTGTGTTGGCTGCCGTATTTATGCTCAGATATCTTTCTACACCATCATTGGATATGGATATTGTTGTGCTTCAAACTTTGGAAAAAATATTCTTCATATGTATTGTTTTGGTAGCTATATTTTTCATTCTTAATCAGCAGGGATTCAATTCTGCGTTTTTCAGTTCCTTGTATTTTGTATTTATGAATGTTTTGATAGGGTTTAAGGTATGCTGTGGTATATCAATAATATTTTTCAGATTTATGTATCACCTAGGTAGGTAATAGTAGTATTTTGTTAAATTCACTGGTTAGCAACCAGTATAGGCGGAAAGGGTGGCATAAACATTGTTAATAGGTGAGGTTGTAAGTTTCATAGTATTTTTTATTGGCATGTACGGTTTGATAACTCAAAGAAACATCGTAAAATCAATAATTTCCCTTGAAATCGTGAAAACAGCCGCGATATTGTATTTCATTGTATCTGGATATAAAGAAGGTTTACTCCCACCGATCGGAGAAGTTTCACCTTCTCAAATGGTTGATCCGCTTCCCCAGGCACTTATGATAACAGCTATTGTGATAGGGGTTAGTTCTACAGCCATAGCACTGACTATGTATATCCATCTGTATCGAAAGTATGGTACCAAAAACTGGGAAGAAGCTATGAAGAAAAGGGTAATGTAGATGATACCAATATACCTTCTGATACTAGTTCCTATAATATTCGGCATCTTATTGTTCATAGTATCCGATAAATATTCAAAACAAGCTGCTGTGGTATTGCAGCTATTACTTGTATTTGCAAGCATACATAACTTCACGCGGCTAAAACTCTCCGAAAATTCTATATACATGGAGTACTTAGGTGAATGGAGTAGTACCATTGGAATATCACTTAAGCTGGATTCAATTGCGGCAGTTCTGGTGACTTTGACCACAGTTTTGTTCATGTTCGTACTTATCTTTGACATTAGAAGTAGCTATGTTAACAGGCTTTTCTTGATGCTTTTTCTCATTCTGGAAGGTTTGATGATAGGCATATTTGTTTCCCATGACTTTTTCAATGTTTTTGTATTATATGAAGTCTCTACTGTTGTTGTAAGCATACTGATCATGTTTCAGAAAGATAAACAATCGATATATGACGGGATGATATACCTGCTTACCAATCAAGTTGCTATTCTGTTTTTCCTGTTTGGAACAGCAATTCTTTATAGAATGTTGGGTGTACTAGATTTTGCACTGATACATGAAAGGATGTATCTGTTAAAAGACACAAAAAGCTTAATTTTGCCTTATGCTTTTATAGTCACGGCTTTGAGCTTAAAAACTGCGCTCATGCCTCTTTTTAGCTGGCTACCTAGAGCTCATGCAACACCCAGTGCTCCTTCCATCGTATCTGGAATACTATCCGGTCTATTTGTGAAAAACGGCGTCTATCTCTTGCTAAGAGTACAAAGGATTTTTCAACCTTTCATCGATGTGTCAGATCTTTTTCTTTTGCTGGGATTTTTAACTGCGATTGTTGGTTCTTTTCTAGCCATTTCTCAAAAAGACATAAAACTTATACTCGCTTATTCCACCGTATCTCAAGTCGGATTTATCGTCATGGGGCTAAACATGAATAATCAACAAGCTTTTTGGGGGGCAATTTACCACATAATCAACCATGCCATTTTCAAATCTACTCTTTTCCTCACAGCCGGTATGATAAGTGATCAATATGGTACACGGAATATTTACCAGATACGAGGAGCATTAAAAAGCATGCCTATCGCTTCTGTTGCATCAATATTGGCAATTCTTGGCGTTATTGGTGCTCCATTTTTTAATGGCAGCATGTCCAAGTACTGGATCGCTTCTGGAGTAAAAGGCTCATTGCTAGAATTTGCAATTATTGTTGTGAATATTGCGACAATAACATACTTTTTAAAGTATGCCAAAATATTTTTCGGGCAACCAGCTAAATTATCTTCAACTGAAACAACTGAAACCACAGTACAAAAATTTATCGTTCTAATCATGGGCATTATGTGTCTTGCTGGGGGTATCTTCGCCAAACAGTTTATAGGTTTCGCTTTTAATCAGTATCTGCGGGTAGACCCGCTTTCGTACATGGAAAAAACCTTGATGTTTATGTTTTCTCTTTTAATAGGGAGTTTTATCTACTTTGGAATCATAGAGAAGTACAAGTTGATCAAAACTGTGAAATCCTTTGAACTGTCATTCAACGATATATGCTTAGTTATTTTTATATTCTTTTCATTCCTTTTCCTGTATTTGAAAGTAAAGCCTATGATTTAAAAGGCACTCGTTGTTTTTCTGTAAAAACTTCGCCACTCTTTGACAGTTCAAAATTACCTTCTAGTCCTTAGTTATATTACTTTGAGATTTGCAGATCACTAACTAATATGAGATCAATCTCGTCTTTGCTAATAAACAAATAAATGTTCTCTGTGTCGGTGTGATGAGCTTTACAGTGTTAAGTTTTATCGTCAAAATCGGTATCGATGCTTGAAAAACCGAAAATATGATGGCAAACGTGGAAAAAAGAAACATCCACAATTATCTTGCAATGTCACATGACACGCAGATTGTTCTGAAATTAATGATTTTTCTAATAGTGGAAAGTAACATCGCAAAGCCTCTCGATATTCCTGTTTAACCTCCGGCTAAAGATGTTTTGACGGTGTTTATTATTGCAGACAATGTATGACTGACATTACTGGTTGAAACTTACTTAGCTTAACACAATAAAACTTGACAGTCACCAAATAAAAACAGTACTGGTTGAGGAACTTCACTGTTCTACATTCGAGGTTTTAAATCATCCAGCAAACTGTTGACTTAAACAATTTCAAAAAACAATGTTATGATAACTTTTTTCTTGTGATGAAAATGTTGATTTTTCAGCTTTTCAAACCGATTTTATGTGCGAAGTTGGGTTACAAATCAAAAGGATGAAAGGATATCTACATAATCTCTATCCTTTTAAGCCACTTCCGACAAGTGATTTCACAAAAAGATCCTGCAAAGCAAAGAACAAGAATAGGGTTGGTGCAAGAGCAACAACGGTACCGGCCATGATAATACCCCAGTTGTTTGAGGATTCAGCATTTATGATCATATTTATAGCAACTTGGACAGTTTTCATTCGATCTTGCATGGCAACTATCATGGGCCACAGGTACATATTCCACGCATACGTAAAGTTTATGATAGCTGCACCCGCCAATATAGGACGCGAAAGTGGCAAAACAACTTTCGTGAAATACTGAATCTTGGTTGCTCCATCTATCGTTGCAGCATCTTCGAATTCTTTTGGAATAGTTTTGAAATGCTGCTGCATTAAAAAGGTATTGGTGGCACTAGCCATAAAAGGTATTGTCATGGCCCAATAAGTGTTGACCCAACCGAATCTGCTGATTAGCTTAAACAAAGGTACTATCAAAACAATTTCTGCGGGAATGAACAAAGTAGCAAATAGAATGTAAAAAGTTAACTTATCGCCTTTGAATCGAAAGTTGGCATAAGCATAACCAGCAAGTGCCCCGGTAACCAACTTACCCAAAGTTATTGCAATTGCAATGATGGCGCTGTTAACAATCATTCTCGCAAATGGGACTATTTTGAAGGCTTCCAAATAGTTCTGCAAATGTATGCCCTCTGGTAGGAATCTTGGAGGGTAAGAAAATACAAATTCCGGTGGTTGAATGCTCATAACAATAGCAAGAAAAATTGGAGCAAACATAAAAACGCATGAAAGCACAAGTAATATTTCAACAACAATTGTTTTCAACAGTCTTTTTCTTGATTTCTTCACGACTCAACACCTCTATTGGTAATGAACTCTTTTTTGTCCATAGGCAAAGTAGAGTATAGTTATAACCATCATTATCGAGAACAAAATGACATTTTGTGCTGACGCCGGACCTATCTTTTGGAATCTAAAACCATCCATGTACAATTTGTAAATCATATTAGTGGTGTATCCGCCAGGTCCACCTTTAGTCATAACATCAATTATCGCCGAGGACTGAAACATTGCAGAAATGATACTCATTATAACCAAATAAAATGTAATTGGTGATACCAACGGAAATATAATCTTCCAAACACGTGTCCAGGAATTTGCACCATCTATGATGCTGGCCTCTAAGACTTCATCGGAGATGCTTTGAAGAGCTGCGAGATAAAAGATAATGTTAAACGGTAATGTTTTCCAAATTGAAGAGAAGATCAAAGAATAAGCGGCATATGGTACTGTTGTTAACCACTGAGTTTGTATTCCAAAAAGGATTCTCGACAGATAGTTGACATGACCAACAACAGGATTTAGCAAAAATCCCCACAATGCACCTGCAATAGCATACGAAACACCGTATGGCGCAAAGATTAGTGTTCTATAAATTCTTGACCCGGGTACTTTTTGATTTAGCAATAGAGCAAGGAAAAAGGCAAGAAAAATTGAAGCAATAACTGTCACAGCGGTGTAAACCACTGTGAAGTTGACAACCCTCAGATAATCCATGTCTCGAAACAGATTGAGATAGTTTTTGAATCCGACAAAGATCCTACGGTTACCAAAAACTGAAACCGTGTAAAAGCTTGAAACAAAAGATTCATACGCTGGTAGATAAATAAAAAGGACAATTACAAGGTACGTGGGTATTATCAACAGATAAGGCAGAATCTTTTTCAAACCAGCGCACCTCCACTTCAAATGGTAAGTGGCTGGCAAGTGCCAGCCACAGAAAGATTAGAAATATTCCTTGATGGCCTTATTTGCGTTTCTCTCTGCTTCGTCTAATGCCTGCTTTGGTGTAAGTGCTCCAGAAAGCATCTTCTCTACAGCTGTGTCTATAGCGTCTCTGACTTCTGGGAAAGCGCCAATGATTGCACCGTTAGTGTTGTAGTTTTGAACACCAGTGAGCAATTGCAGAATGGCTGTTAGATGGTGCGGATTTTGCGCATAATAACCTTGAGCTTGGAGTTTTTGTATCGCATCAACTCTGATTGGGTAATATCCAGTTTCTTTGTGCCAGATGATTTGTGGATCAGGTTCTGCAAGGTATTTGACCAGTTTCCAAGCGGCTTGAACCTCTGCTTGGTTCTTTTGTTTCAAGATCCACAGACTTCCCCCACCCACTACGACACCACCACGTGGTGCTCCATCCGGCAACGGCAGGAAGGCCGTTCCCAGCTCAAAGTTTTGTTTTGCCGATTCTCTCATAAGCAATGCAACATCGGATGTCGAAGAAATCAGCATTCCAACAGTCTGAGATATGAATAATTGTCTTGCCGCTGTCCAGTCTGCACGTTTAGTGTTTATCATCAAACCTTCCTTGGTAAGTGTGTTCCACAAGTTCAAGAAATTCAAGGCTGCTTGGTTATTGAAAACAACCTTTGTTGCCTTTGCTGTTCGACCGTTGTTGTTGTCAACCAAAGGCTGATTCTGTAATGCCATGTATTGTTCAAAGAACCAAGCGTACAGTGGCCAAGTAATACCGCTCCTTACAATGTTGCCTTTGTCATCCTTTTTCACTAGTTTTCTGCAAGCTTCAATCAATTCACTGAAAGTTGTTGGAGGATTATTTGGATCAAGTCCAACTTCTTTGAACAAAGTTTTGTTGTAATACAAAAGTGGGGTCGAAGAATTCCAAGGCATTGAATAAAGTTTTCCACCGACTCTGTAATAATTCAGAACTTGGGGCAGGAACAATCCAACGTCAAATGTAGGATCTTTGTCAATCAAATCTTGTACAGGAACAATAACACCACTATCAATCATTTTTTGGGTACTTATCTCGTTGAGTTGAACTACATGTGGTGGTGTTCCAGCCCGTACTGCCGCCACAGTCTTCGCCAAGATTTCTTCATAACTTCCAATATACTGTACTTCGACTTCCACATCAGGGTTTAGCTTCATGAAATCATTTACCATGTTTTGAATGACTTCAATTCGCCATCCACCCATCGCATGCCAAAACTGGATTTTAGTCTTTGCAAAAGTAAGAACCGTCAGAATAACTAAAGCTACTACCAGAAATTTCTTCACTTTGTTCACCTCCCGCGAAATTTTAGAACGATTTGTTGAAAAGGATAATAAAAATCGTAAAGAAATTTAAAAAGACCATACCCACACATGGATATGGTCTTCTCTTCGTC
>JBEPZZ010000024.1:0-24726 GCA_041640575.1 Pseudothermotoga sp.
TAGAACTGACGTATTAGAGATTCAACTGAGACCGTCCTGCAATCAGATTCAACCCACATTCCACCGGCAACTTCCCAGCGGCCTTCTTTAACAAGGCTCTTTACTTCCTCAAACAATTTTGGTTCAGTTTCCTTCAAATCTCGATACATCTGAGCTGATGATTGACTGTAAATGAAATAATCATACTTTCTTGCTAGAGAAACCGCATTTGCAAATGTTCTTACTATTTTTCTCTTTGTTTCCTCAACTGGCCAAAGCCATGCATAGTCAATATGAGAATGCCCAGTCACATAAACTGTTCCATACTTTGGAAACGGCGCCTTTTTCACTTTTTCCTTGAACTGTGTGAATTTTTCAGTAAACAAAGCAAAAAAATCCTGATCGAACAAACCCTGGCCAGGTACTATCTCAACTGGTGTCCAGGTTGTACCCACTTCCTTGGCAGTGGGATTGTCAAAAAGTCCCTTCTTGTAAGTTTCAATGTCTCTGGGAAAGTCAACTGATTGAAGAAAGTCATTTGCCACATCAATCAAGTAGTTTGCTAAACTCTCGTTATCTGTTTCCTCAATCACAGATATCACATTTTGTGTATAAGATATCATCTTTCTCATGGTTTTGTTATATGTAACAATATAGCAGTGCCTGAACACTGCTTCTTCCCTTGTTCCGAACAATCCTCTTGGAACAGTGACTGCTTCGATGTGATGACTCTTACCATCACAGAAAGGAAGCAAATCTATTTCCTTGTGGAACTGGTTGATCTGACCGTAAGGTTTTTGATCAATCTTTATCAATGTTTCTCCACCAAACCAAGCGTTAAGATATAATTCTGAATCAGCCAAAGGACGATCCAATCGAAAATTACATTCGAAAACTGCTAAACTTTTTTCTGCCCAACTGTAAGGTAATGTGATCTTATTACCATTTTGAATCCAAGCATCAAACGGTTCTCTTTTTATCACGGTGAAAGGAATAAGCTCAGAAAGAGCTCGTCTTAGGTGTGAAACCTCCATTTGCTTTTTTCTGTAACTCATCTTTATACCCCCTAACGATTACACCCACAAGATTTCCTAATAACCAATTGCGTTTTTGTGCGTATAACCTTTTGCGTATTCTCGCCCTTCATGATTTTAATTAAGGCTAACACAGCTAAGCTCCCGACTTGCTCCAAATCTTGCTTAACGGTGGTTAATTCCGGCATTGTTAAACCAGAAATAGGTTCATCATCAAAGCCTACTATCATTACATCATTTGGGACATCGATACCACTTTTTAAAAGATATGTCAATCCTCGAATCGCCAAAGAGTCGTTACAGAAGAAAATTGTATCTAGATTTCCTTTCCTCACCATTTGAACTAAACGTGAGAAGTCTCTCTGCACTTCTAACACTTCTACCACTTCCACTTTTTTCTTGAGTTCTTGGCATATCCCTTCATACCTTTCTCTGACGCTGGATATGCTTACATCTTCGTAAGTAACGAAAATTGGGTTTTTTGTTCCGTGATAATCTCTCATATGCTTTGCTAATAACATTGCTCCGCCCGAGTTATCGGAAAGCACTGTTACTATATTTTGGTACTTGTCTACCAATCTGTCCACAAAAACAACTGGAAAATCTGTTTTCACAATCTTCTCAAAAATATGATTTTCTACACTGAAGGAACGTGGTTCCATTATCAAACCATCGATTTTCAAATCCAGTAGATGCCTCAAATTCCTAATTTCGTCTGTTACGTTTTCTCCAGTATCCTCAACAAAGCATCTAACTCCCAGCGCCGTACATGTTTTAACAATTCCAAAAACTATCGCGTGACTACGAGCAAGGACACCTATTCTTCTTGTTGATAGCAGGTCATTGGTGCTAACAAAAGTACCTAGGCCGTGGATCTTAAAAATTAGTCCTCTTTTTTCAAGTTCCAGCAATGCTCTTCTAACCGTCATACGAGTGACACCAAACAGCTGTGAAATTTCATTCTCGGATGGCAACTTTTCGCCAATTTTTATTTTCTCGGTAAAAATTAACTTTTCCAAATGTTTTACGATTGCTTCATATTTTTTCATCAGCATCTCTCCAAGCATTAAGTGATTTCTCATGAAATGATATCAATTATTTTCAAACGATCAAAATCTGAATTTTGCGAGCAACAATGAAATATCTTGAGAAAAGTCGAGAAAACAAGGGTCAAAACTTGTATAGACAACATTATCTACAAATAATTGATTTACTTTGAAAGAAATAAGACTTGCATTCAAAAAGCAATTAGCGGTATATTAAGCTATGAGGTATATACAACATCTCATAATATCCTTGAAGATCCGCCACAATACAACGTCCATTTATTCTGGTTCCATCCTGTTGATGGGAGGGGGTTCGCGATGAAATTGTTTAAGGTTTTGCTGACTGCAGGAATTTGCGTGGCGTTTGCATTTCTTTCATTCGCACAACCGATTACACTGACCGTCACCTCACGCGCAGTCCGAGGTGGTGTTAACACCCAACTTGTTGAATGGTTTGAGGACATTGTAATTCCAGCATTCGTCGCAGAAATGAAAGCAAAAGGTATAGATATTCAAGTCAAATTCATCCAGTTTAGTGGCAGTGATGAAGCTCTCAAACAGCAGTATGCATTGGATTTGAGTGTAGGTCGAGGTGCTGACATACTTGGATTTGACGGATTCTGGATTCCAGAATTTGCTGAAGCTGGCCTCGTAAAACCTCTTGAAGCAATTGTCGGACCAGAGCTTTGGGATTGGGACGGATGGCAATTCATTCCCCAGGGAATGAGAGAAATTCTCGGATATCGTGGAAAAGCATATGGTTTGGCAGCAGGAACCGATGTGCGTGTTATCTTTTACAGACGTGACTTGTTTGAGAAAGCTGGAATACCTCAGCCATGGCAACCAAAATCTTGGGATGAATTGTTGGAAACAGCTAGAATCATCAAGAAACGCTTGCCTGATGTAATCCCGCTCCAAATCAACGCAGGAACTGAAATGGGTGAAGCTACAACAATGCAAGGATGGTTTATGGTTTTGCTTGGAACAGGAATTCACATGTTCGACTTTGAAAACGAGAAATGGATTGTGGAACATCCAGGAATTCTTGACGCTCTTGAGTTTTACAAGATTGTTTATGTTGACGAGAAGTTAGCAGATGCACGGATGCAATTGATGTCTGGAGCGCGTGCACGCACCTTTGAAGCATTCAGGGATGGAAAGATAGCAATGCTCGTAGAAGGTGACTGGTTCTGGCGCTCAGTACTCGCTCCCGGTTCAGAATGGGCCATACCGAACCGTGAAAAAACAGTTGGATGGGCAAAAATGCCGGCCAAGAAACCTGGTGCTGGTTACCGTGGCCAAGACTTTGTTTCTATATCCGGAGGTACTGGATTCATAATCAATCCTAATACACAACATCCAAAGCTGGCATGGGCCTTGCTTAGTTTTTCGATGAGCAAAGAGATGCAAATGGCTTTTCAGAAAATACAACCTCGAATTCGTGCAAGAATAGATGTACCAGTTACTGGTGATCCCATAATGTCTGAAATGGCTGAAGCAGTTCTGCCATTTACGACTGTTAGACCTATGTATCCAGAATATCCAAAGATTTCTTACCAAGCTCAGTTAATGACGGAACGTGTAATATCTGGTGCGATGACACCGAGACAGGCTATGGAGGCTTACAGAGATGCAGTTATTGAAATTGTCGGAATCAAAAAAGCATTAATTGTGCCGGCTAAGTGACCAGCCTTCTGATGGTTTAACTGAAAAGGGGTCCGGCCTCTCCAACTGCTGGACCCCTTTATTACAAAAGGAGGGAAAATCATCATGGACATTTTACCTAGAAAAGTTGGTGTTCTGTTTCTGGCCCCGGCATTGATATTTGTAGGATTGTTTCTACTGTTTCCGTTTGTCTGGGTAATTCTGATAAGCTTTACGAACCGTGCTCTTACAGGTTCAGCAGCATTGTCTCCTTCTTTCGTTGGGTTAAACAATTACTTTCGACTTTTCGACTTCCGGCGATGGATGCGCCCCGGAGAATTTGGAAACGCATTGAAAAATACTGCGCTTTTCGTTCTAGGTTCTGCAATTTTCGGTCAAGTTCCACTGGGACTGGCAATTGCTCTTTTCCTACATCGTTTCAAATGGAAAATAGTTCGTGAAATCATTTATACTTTAGCCATAGCAGCTTGGATCCTTCCCGGAGTACCAGTCGCATTTGCTTGGATAGCATTTCTCGACAGAGACTTTGGAACGCTCAACGCGATATTAAGGTTCCTCAACTTAGGCCCTATCGATTGGTACTTCGATCAACCAATGCTGGCTATTATTTTGTTCAACATTTGGCGAGGAACAGCTTTTTCAATGTTGCTATTCTCGGCCGCGTTGGGTTCAATACCGCCATCGTATTGGGATATATCTGAAGTAGTCGGAGCTACAGCTTGGCAAAGATTCAAAGATGTAATATTCCCACTGATAAAGCCTCATATACTCACGGATTTAATTTTAGTAACTTTATGGACATTCAATTCGTTCACACCTTATCTCATAACAGGTGGAGGACCATTGTTCAAGAGTGAGACGATACCTATGTATACCTATCGAGAAGCATTTAGATTCTTGGAATTTGGAAAAGGAGCAACAGCAGCAGTCGTCATAATGACAATCAATTTGTTACTCGCTATTGGTTATCTGATCATGCTAAAACGACAGGAGGTGTACAGATGAAATGGGCGAAAACAGCTTTCTTACACCTTGGCCGAATACTCTTTATAGTAATACTCATTGGTTTTTTCCTACTTCCATTACTTTGGTTAGTAACGGCTCCATTTAGTTCATCGGCTACTTTGCGAATAACTCTTCCAGTTAAAGCCACACTGAACAATTTCAAAACTGTACTTTCAAATCCAATTTCGGTGCGTGCTTTGTTTATAAACAGTCCAATAATTGCTGGAGGAGCCATGATAGGTGTTACCATAATTGCTTCCCTTGCTGCGTATTCGCTTGCTAGAACAAAAATTCCCGCGCAAGGAATTGTGGTTTACATACTGATACTCTTTTCCGCCGTGGTGACTGGAACCGCAGCTATGGTACCTATATTCCTGCTCTTGTACTCTTTAAAGTTGATTGACACACATATTGGAACAATCTTGGTCTATGTAGGGGGTCTATTACCAACTGGTATTTTCCTTATGCGAGGCTTCATGGATACTGTTCCACGCTCTTATGAGGAAGCAGCAATTGTTAGTGGAGCAAAAACCTTGCAAATGTTCAAAGATGTTGTTGTGCCTATTGTACGTCCTGGAATGATGGTTGTAGCCGTGTGGGCATTTGTTCAGGCCTGGGGAGATTTTCTCATTCCGATGATTCTGATTCGAAGTCCAATGAAAATGCCTGCCCCAATAGCCATTTATTCATTCTACACAGAAGGTGGTACACCAGTTTTAACGCTAGTTTCGGCATACTCGTTGCTTTACATGTTACCGGCAATAGTTTTATACCTGTTCGTGAATCTGCGATATGGATTTCGATTTTTTGGAGGGATTAAACGATGACAAGCAAAAAGGAAGAGACTACTCAACAAAATAACTCCGACGCGCTTCACGATTACCTGGTATTTGATAAAGTTACGAAGCAATTTGGCAATGTCGTCGCAGTTGATCACCTTACGTTAAGCGTTTCAAAAGGTGAATTCATTGTGTTGCTTGGTCCATCAGGTTGTGGAAAAACTACCACTCTTCGTCTTGTGGCTGGACTCGAGAGGCCCACAGAGGGCAGAATCTTTCTTCAAGGCAAAGATATTACACAATTACACCCACGAGAACGCAACGTAGCAATGGTGTTTCAAGATTACGCTTTATATCCTCACATGACACTTTTTGAAAATATTGCTTATCCACTAAAGTTGCGTAAGATACCACGCAGCACAATAGAAATGAAAGTAATAGAGGTTGCCAATCGCCTCGGAATAAGTGAACTGCTTAATCGTCGACCAGGACAAGTTTCAGGAGGGCAGCAGCAACGCGCTGCTGTTGCAAGAGCTTTGGTTTACAAACCTAAGATATTCCTATTTGACGAACCTCTTTCTAACCTTGATGCAAAATTGCGCTTAGAAGCGCGTGCTTTTCTGCAGCATTTGTGCAGGGAAGAGAAGATAACAACAATTTATGTCACCCATGACCAGGCTGAAGCTATGGCCTTGGCTGATCGCATTGGTGTCATGGATCACGGTAAATTGCTTCAGATCGATAATCCGCTTGAAATCTATCACAAACCGAAAAACGTTTTCGTAGCTGGTTTTATAGGTAACCCTCCCATGAATCTGCTCCCCTGTATTCTGAAAAATGATGGGGAATCCATGACGCTTGTTGGTGATGGGTTCAAAATTGTTGCCAATTTTTTCCTTGGCCAACAAGAGGCGTCCTTCAAAGTGCCGGTTGGACGAAACTATGTTTTGGGTTTCCGACCAGAACACGCTCATCTCCTCGAAAATGTTAGTGATTCTTACGCGCTTTGCGGACATGTATACGCTGTTCAACCACTTGGTGCAGAAACTTTGGTCACTGTAAAAATTGGGAATAGTTTTGTGTCAGTCAGGCTATTCACAGATAAAATTCCATCGTTAGATGAACAAGTATGTATTCAGCTGAACTATAATCGACTCTACATCTTTTCTGATTCGGGTGATCGCATATGGCCTTGAAAGTCATGTACACAGGTGTATTTAGACCATCAGATAAAGATCTAGCCACATATCGGCTTTTTCCATTTCCAGTTTTTGAAGGGGCAAAATGGATCGAGATCAACTATGATTATGATCACGGCAACGGAAACATACTTGACTTAGGTTTATTTGACAATCAAGGAACTAAATTTCTTACACCTGAAGGGTTTCGAGGATGGAGTGGTAGTGCAAAGAATCACATAATTGTTGCCGAGAATTTTGCCACACCTGGTTATCTAGAGGGTCCCATACGTGCTGGTACCTGGCATGTTGTTCTCGGGCTTTACCAGATAAATTCAGAAAGTTGTGCATATCAATTAGAAATACTCATACACGATACTGAATATGAAGAACAAGTTTCTGCAACAACTTATCAAGAGAATTTTGAACGCATCAACTCCAAAGTCTTGTTCAAGAACTTCAAGCGTAAGCCGAATTGGTTAAGAGGAGATTTGCATTCTCATACGCACCATTCTGATGCCCAGTGCACAGTAGATGAACTAGTCTATGCCGCACTCAAGCATGAACTCGACTTCATTGCTATTACTGACCACAACACAGTGAGTCATTTTAGAGATATTCAGAATTTAAGAAATGAAAATGTTTGTGTGATACCAGGAGAAGAAATTACAACTTATTATGGTCATGCAAATGTATGGTCACTAGAGCATTGGCTTGATTTTAGGTGTATCACAGAAGACGATGTAAATCAGATTTGCTATGAAGCTCATCGTCGTGGTTGCTTGTTTTCGATTAATCATCCCAAACCAAACGGTCCAAATTGGGAACTTGGTTTTTCATTCCCATTTGATTGTATTGAAGTCTGGCAATCACTTTGGTTTCGAAATAACGAACACAGCCTGGCTTTATGGGATTCTCTGCTACGCAAAGGCAGGAAGATAATTGCAGTTGGTGGAAGTGACACTCACCCTATTAAGCTAAAAGATGGAAAATTACTTGAATGGTTAGGACAGCCTACAACATGGGTTTACACAAATAGCCCAACGGCTGAAGCCATTCTCAAAGCCATTGCTAACGGCCATGTAACAATTTCGGCTTGTCCATCTGGTCCGTTTGTTACTCTAGAATGCTGGATAAGTGGACGGCAGATAGCTTTGCAGGGTGATACAGTAAGAGCAGACACTTGTGTCATCAAAGTCGAGGTCCTGAATGGCAAAGCGTTGATATTAAGAATTCTTTCTCAGCAAGGAGAACTGTTTCGCCGATTGGTAGAATCTGAAGAGTGGGTCTGTGAGTACAAAATCAATTTGAAAGATCATGGATATGTTAGAGCTGAACTTCGTGTTCCAACTCCCTTAGAAGTTTCAACCATTGAAAGAATGCCTTTAGCGGCATTGACTAATCCTATATGGCATTGTGATTTTGTTCGCTAACATGCTGCTAGTGCATTGTTCCTACCTAGACAAATCTGATAAGATAAAACTTCTAGTGATAATTTGCTATACTAACTTTGTAACACTTAACTTTTTGTAGCTAGGCAATCAATAATTTATTGCAGAATACTGAACTTAGAGCTGAAAAGTGACAAACAAGGATGTGCATAATTTCATGAGAAAGTCGATCATATTCCTAGTCTTTATCGTTTCGGCTATAGTTTCAACTTTTGCAAACATGTTTCCGATGATTATCACGGCAGAAACTGCGCAGGCATATTTTGTCAGCTTCAGAAGTTTGAAAGACGCCACAGGTCTGAAGATGCTAATTGAAGTATTAGAAAATTCCCTCAGCGATGCGACAAATGCAGAATTGATGACAATCTTAGCTGAAGCTATTTTAGAATATGCGATTTGGGGTTTGCCTGAGGGAGTCAAGCTTAGAGAATTTGAAAAGGCTAGAAAATACGCAGAGCAAGCAATAAAACTTGATGGCACAAATGGAAAGGCTTGGTTCGTAACCGCACTAGCTATTTCAAGAATCATTCCATATAAAGATCCGGTGACTAAGCTTTTATTGTTGCGTGAATTTGACAGATACAATGAACAAGCAATAGAACTGCTTGATGATCCGCTTTATAAAGCACTTGCATTCATGGGATCTGCAATAAGGTTCAGAGAACCGCCATGGCCATTGAACAATTACGAAGAATCACAAAGAAGATTCCAAAAAGCTATTGAGTATGCCCCAGATCTGCCAAATATTTACTTTGAATTTGGCTTACTGTATTTAAAGATGGGCAACAAAATAAAGGCAAGAGAAATGTTTCTGAAGGTAACAGAGCTGCCGGCCCATCCACTCTTTCTTAAAGCGCATGAAGAGCTTTTGGAAAGCGCAAAACAGGAATTAGACAAGTTAAAATAATCTGTTAAGTTGTTGGATCAAACATGAACTTTTACAGTTTACAATTTGCACAGTTGTATTTTCACAATTTGGATTTTGCTGAATCAATCAAAAGTTTTTAGGCAAATGATAATTCAAGTTCAGAAGATGGTGCCGACATTCGAAAATGCCATTTGGCAGTATTCCTGGCCTTGGATTCTTCTTATTTGATGTGTCACACATTTTTGGCATTCATATTTGGATTTTGTATCACTTTTTTCTACAGTGGTGATATAATTTGTTAAAAATATCCGATTTTTTGTACTAAGCATTTCATAAATTTAGTGTTCGCTTGAGGAGGTGTAACTATGAAAAGGTTGCTTGGTGTAGTTTTAATCTTAGTTCTATGTTTCTCTGCCTTTGCACAATGGAAACCTGTCAAGTCTATCACAGTCATAGTTCCTTGGGCTGCAGGAGGTTCAACAGATCAAGTAACAAGAATGATTACCGCACAGATGGAACCACTTTTAGGTCGAAAGTTTATCATTGTTAACACACCTGGTGGTGCTGGTTCTATAGGAACTCTAAATGCCTGGCAATCTCCGCACGATGGTTATACGTGGACTGCGAATGCTATGCTTGATATCATCAAGTATCCTCTACTAGGTTACATGGACGTGACACACAGGCAATGGAAATATTTTATTCCTATCTACGCACCAAATGTAGTTGTTGTAAATCCAAACACACCGTATAAAACCGTCACCGAAGTTATAGAAGCGATGAAACAAAATCCAGAATTACCCTGGGGCTCAGCAGGTGTTGGAAGTGGCGGGCACGTTGCGCTCGAGATTTTTGCTGAGTATTTCGGCGTAAGGTACAAGCATGTACCATACGCAGGAGGTGCACCAGCTACAACAGCTGTGGTGTCTGGAGAAGTTGTAGGCAATATGCAGTTTTCCATGGAAGTAGCGGATATGGTTCGCGCAGGAAAACTTAGAGCAATATGCACCCTAGCTTCAAAAGATCTTGAGTTGCAGGGTTATGGAACAATTCCTTCTATAAGAAAGTGGTACCCAGATTTTCCCGACGTAGGAGCCTACTTTGGCTTGATAATACCCGCTGATATTCCATCTGAAATTCTCAAGAGCGTTGCGGAGGTTTTTGACAAAGCTGCAGATACTCAAGAATTCAAAGATTGGGCAATCAAACAAGGACTTGTGCCAGTAAAAATCTACGGTGAGGAAGCTGACAAAATCGTCGAAGGAATCGCTTCAAGAGTTGGTTGGTTACTATTTGATAGGGGTATAGCAACTATTTCGCCCGAGAAATACAATATTCCAAGAATTCAAAAGTAGAATTTCAAAAACTGCGCCTGCACTTCTGCAGGCGCGTTTAACTTCTCGTATCGCACACAAGAGGTGAAAAAATGAAAGATAAACTCATGGGATCAATCTTTGCGGGAGTTGGATTGTTTTTCTTGATTGAAGCTTTAAGAATGCCAACCGAAAACATATATGGATTCTATGGTGCCCCTGGAGTTGTCCCGGTAGTCTTTTCAAGTCTTGTTATATTGCTATCTCTTATAATGGTTTTCCGAAAAAGACCACAATCAATGTCCAGTACGAAAATCGAGAAAAGCATTGCAAGGATAGAGCTTACAAGATTGCTGTTATGGGTTGGTATATTCTTGTTGTACGTTTACCTACTTGGAAAAATCAACTTCATTGTTTTAACATCAGTATTTTTAAGTGTTACACCAATGCTCTTTTACAGGAATAAAATATGGATTTTACCCATTTTAGGGGTCATCACAACTTACGGAATCTTTTATATCTTTGCCAAAGTTTTTTACCTTCCTATTCCCTGAAGGAGTGTGAAATCAATGCACGTGCTTGCAGATTACGTAAGATATCTCGGTACAATTGTAACCACGCCATCTTTGCTGTTCAATATGACATGGGCTACCTTGCTAGGAATTCTCATAGGTGCTCTTCCAGGTCTCACTGCAACCTTGGGAGTGGCGATTCTCACGACTTTAACCTTTGGTTTTCCGACGATGACTGCGATAGCTATGCTAATCTGTGTATACATAGGTGCCATTTACGGTGGCAGTAGAACAGCTATTGTCTTGAATATTCCTGGAACACCAGCTAATGCTGCCACAACTGTCGATGGTTTTCCGCTTGCAAGATCTGGGCAAGCAGGTTTCGCACTTAATGCTGCCACTATAATGTCTGGTCTTGGCTCGATCATCGGTGCGATCTTCATTGTTACTCTTGCGCCGATTCTCGGCATGCTGGCTTTGAAATTCGGTTCATGGGAATTTGCCGTTCTTGCGATCTTTGGAACAGTGATAGCTGGGACACTCACGGCACCGAAAGATCCTTTGAAAGGTTGGATAGCTGGTTTTCTTGGTTTGATGATCTCCCAAATAGGACTCGATGAAATTGTCTCTTACCCAAGGTACACTTTTGGTCAAATTCAACTTTACGGTGGAATAGCCTTGCTACCGGTCTTAGTTGGTGTTTATGGCATTCCAGAAGTCCTGATAAGTTTGAAAAGGGTTGTTAAGCCTCAGGTAGCGCTTGATTTCTCCACTGAGAAACGTCAAACTTCTTACCTAAGGCTTATAAAGCAAAACCTGTTGAATATAATTCGTTCTGGCGTGATAGGAGTTTTTATAGGAGTTATACCTGGTGTTGGTGAAGATATAGCGGCGTGGGTTTCATACGATATTGCAAAGAGATCAAGCAAAGAACCTGAGAAATTTGGCCAAGGGTCTATAGAAGGCCTTACAGCTGCAGAAACGGCGAACAACGCATGCGTTGGTGGTGCGATCATACCTGTTCTCACACTGGCCGTTCCTGGAAGTGCACCAGCGGCAGTACTACTGGCAGCTTTGTGGATCCATGGTGTAAGAGCAGGTCCATTGTTACCGATTGAAAACCCTTCGATGATTGGAAATGTTGCTGCCATGTTCACAATAGCAACGATCTTGATGGTTCTTTTTGGACTTCTTATAACAAGATTGGTTTTGAAAATACTACTGGTACCTGTTGAAATATTAATGCCAATAATTTTCGTGCTTTGTGTAATCGGTACCTATGTATTGAACGGAAGAATGTTTGATGTTTGGATCATGTTACTTTTTGGAGTTCTCGGCTATTTCATGAGGTTAAACGAATTTCCAGCAGCGCCATTTGTTCTTGGCTTCATTCTTGGTCCTATGGCTGATGTTAATATCAGAAGAGCCTTGATACTATCAAAGGGTAGTTTGCTTCCTTTCGTAACCAGACCTATTTCGCTCATTTTGCTTATTGCTATGTTCTTCGTGATGTTCTCAAGATACATTCCACGAGGAAGGAGAGATAAGGGTGGGTAAAATAAGGGTCGGACTTGTAGGTGCTGGGTTTGTTTCTCACATACACATCGCTGCTTACAAAGAGAATAGAGAATACTTTGACGTGTGTGGAATATGTGCCGCACATATCGAAAATGCCGAAAAAATAGCAAAACAATACGGTATTAAGAAAGTTTACAAAGACTACTTTGAACTTTGCAAAAGTAATGAAATAGACATTGTGGACGTTTGTGTACCTACAAATCTTCATGAGCATGTTATACTTGAAGCTTTTCAAAATGGCAAACACGTAATTTGTGAAAAACCGTTGACTGGGTATTTCGGAGAAGACAGGCCAGACTTGGATAGAGTGGGTGATCTAGATAAAGAAAGTATGTATAAGAAGGTGTGTGACAAGTTACGAATCATCGAAGAATCATTTAGAGCAAGTGGGAGGAAATTCATGTACGCTGAAAACTTCGTGTATGCTCCAGCTATCACAAAAGCTAAAAGACTTATACGAGCTTCGAATGCTGTCATTCTTGAGTTGAGGGCAGAAGAAAGTCATTCGGGTTCACACGCGACGTACTCCCGAAGATGGAGAACAGCAGGTGGCGGAAGTCTCTTAAGAATGGGGTCTCATCCCGTTGGTGCTGTTATTCATTTAAAACACTTTGAAGGTAGAATGCGGTATGGAAAACCCATACATGCGAAATCTGTTTTAGCTGAAGTTGGAAAGCTAACAAAAATGAAAACTTTAGAGGGAAAGAAGCTTTTCATGGTAAGCGACTGGTATGACGTGGAAGATTGGTCTTGCGCAATCATAACTTTTGAAGATGAATCAAAAGCGGTAATATTCTCAAATGATATAAGCCTAGGTGGAGTGAAGAACTTTGTCCAGGTAAATACCAATAGTGGAATGATTTACTGCAGTATAACACCAAACAACATGTTAGTTACCTATGCTCCAAATGCGGAGATATGGGCGGATGAATACATTGCCGAGAAGATTGAAACAAAAGCTGGTTGGTCCTTTCCATCTCCCGATGAAGATTGGGTGAGAGGCTATCCTCAAGAGATGAAGGATTTTGCAATGTGTTTGCTTGAAGATAGGGAACCAGAATCCGATTTCGAGCTTGCGAAAGAAACAGTAAAAGTCATATATGCCGCTTATTTATCTGCAGAAAAGGGTATCAGAGTTGGGCTATAGATGGAGGTAGTCAGATGGATCTCTCATGCGAATATGTTGGCCTCAAGTTGAAAAATCCATTAATCATTGCCTCTTCAGGGTTAACTGAAACTACTGAGAGGATCACAAAAGCTGAAAATTATGGTGCGGCAGCCGTAGTTGTCAAGTCTTTTTTTGAAGAAGCAGTATGTAGACGGTCTCCTACGCCACACTTTCAGATAATAAATAGAAAAATGGGACGGCTTACCTCTGGAACTTTTTATTCATTTGAGCAAGCAAGTTCTATGGACGAAAAAGAATATTTCAGAGAAGTTCAAAAAGCGATTAAAACGGTATCTATTCCAGTCATCCCAAGCATAAATTGCTTAACCGAAGAAGGATGGATAAGATGTTCAAAGTCCGCGCAAGAAGTTGGAGCACCAGCGCTTGAATTGAACGTTTCCTGCCCTCATGGTTCAATCTCTTTCCGAGGAGGAGATGTTGAAGAAAAGATACTTCATGTAGCAAGACTTGTGAGAAGGACAGTACATATACCTCTGATTGTCAAGCTACCTATGCAACTTTCTTCCCCATTGTCAATGGCCAAAATGCTTGAAAACGTTGGCATAAATGGTGTGGTAATGTTCAATCGTCTAACTGGGTTGGACATCGATATTGAGAACGAAAAACCAATTATGCATGGTGGTTATGCTGGTCATGGTGGCCCATGGACTTTCAACTATACGCTCAGATGGATTGCCACTTGCAGCCCTCATTTGAATATCTCCATCGCCGCATCCGGTGGTGTTGGATCTTGCGATGATATTGTTAAGTACATATATGCAGGGGCAAATGTTGTGGAAGTGTGTAGCCTTGTTTATTTAGAAGGATATGAAGTAATCGAAAAGCTTGTTGTAGAACTCAAAGAGTTTCTTCGAAAGAAAAACTATCATTCATTTTCTGAAATTAGAGGTAAGATCAGCGGCAAGGTAATTAAAGGAAATGATGAGATAGATCGAAGGAAGCTTTATATAGCACGAATTCAATCAAGTCTTTGCACAGCTTGTGGAATATGCAAAAAGATTTGCATTTATAATGCGCCACGTAAAGATGTTAAGATCTATATAATTCAAGATGAGTTTTGTGTAGGTTGCGGACTATGTGTTCAGCTATGTCCTGTGAAAGCTATAGAGCTTGTTCCATGGAGTGAAAGCTCATGAGGGAATTAATCGCAGATGTTGTTATCATTGGTGATGGCGGAGCAGGCATGAGAGCCGCCATCTGCGCAAAAGAAGTTCATCCAGAATTAGATGTGATGATTGTTTCCAAAGGACGTTTTTGCAAGTGTAGTACCACTGCTTTAGCCTGGTCCGATCGCATGGCTTTTCATGCCACTCTACCGTATACACCACCTGAGAAGGAAAACTGGAAATTTCATGCGATGGATATTTACAAAATCGGTGGAGAAGTTTCAGATTACAAGCTGGCAGAAATCTTGGCTAAAGAGAGCGCAGAAGCTTTGGAGTATCTCGTGAACTTAGGGGTACCTTTTGCTAGAAATAAAGAGGGAAAAATCGATCAGTTTCTCACAGATGGGTCGATTTATCCACGTGCCTGTTACGTTGGACCTAACACAGCAATAGAAATTGCCAAAGCTCTCGAAAAAAGGATTCGCACAATGGACATCAAGATTCTTGAGAATACGATGGTTTACGATTTTCTCACTATGAATAACAGAGTATATGCAGCGCTAGCTGTTGATGTTTTGAAAAATGAACAAGTGCTAATTCGTGGTAAATCTTTTGTGCTAGCAACAGGTGGAGCAGGAGAACTTTATAGGCAGAACGTTTTTCCAGCTGGTATGACAGGAGATGGATATGCTGCCGCCTTAAGAGCTGGAGCAGAGCTTGTGAACATGGAGTTTATGCAAATTGGGGTATGCCATACGAAACTACTTTTTGCAACATCAGGTAGCATGTTCAGAAGTCTCCCGAAAATCATTGACGAAAATGGAGATGAGTTTCTAACTCAGTACATTTCACCAATAACCCCGGATGATTTGACTATTCTCGAGTTCAAAAAAGGAGCACATTGGCCTATTTCTTATGAGTCACCTACGAAGATCATTGATCTTGCGATTTATGCTCATACACTAAAAGGTCATAAGGTTTTCATGGATTTTCGTGAAAATCCTTCCTATTTCTCTATAGATCGTATCCCAGAGGAGATACTAGCATGGAGTGAGAAAGTTGGTAAGGAACTATTTTACAACACAAAACCGTATGAACGTCTTGTGAAGATCAACCAACAACTTGTCGACTGGTTGAATTCTTTCCACATTGATCCTGCGAAAGAGCCTGTTCAAGTTCAGAATGCTGTTCAACATTTTCAAGGCGGAGTGAAGATCGATGAGAATGCGAAGACCTCTGTCAAAGGGCTGTACGCAGCTGGTGAATGCGCCGGTGGACAGCATGGTGCGAATAGACCCGGAGGTAATTCATTGCTTGACACGCAAGTTTTTGGAAAAATAGCGGGCAAAAATGCAGCAGACGAAGCTTCAGTATTAACTTTTGAGAGAATTAAATTTGAGATTCCAAAAATACCAAGTGGACAGATACCCGCAAAAGAGGTAAGAAATAAGCTAAGAGACTTGATCTCTTCTTCTGCTTTTCTCGTGAGAATGGAAAGCCAAGTTTCTAACGCTCTTAGGGAGATAGATGCTTTGAAAGAAAAGGGAATCTGTGTGGATGAAAACGGGCTAGCTTATTTTTATGAAACTAGAAACATGCTTCTTCTAGCAGAAGCTATTCTAACTGCGATACTTGTTAGGGACGAAAGTAGAGGGCCACATTTAAGATTCAAGCAGTTTGATCCACCAAAAATTGAATTTTTGCCAAGAAGAGAAGAATGGAACAAATACATTGTTTTGAAACTAATGAACCGAAGAATACAAACCGAGGTTCGAGAACCGCTCAGACCAAAGGGTGATTAGATTGAAAGCAAAAGCCATGGTTTTGGAAGAGTTCAAAAAAGCGCTTGTAAAGCAAGAATTCGAAATACCAAATCTCTCGGATGGGCAGATACTTGTAAAAGTTCTTGCAAGTGGTGTATGCGGAAGCGATGTTCACATTGCTAAAGGTGAAGATCCCAGGGCCCCGCTCCCATTGATCCTGGGACATGAAGGGGTTGGTAAAGTAGTCGAGATTGTTGGGGAAAAATCAGATCTTTTTGGTAGCAAGATACAACCAGGGGATTTGATCATCTGGAATCGAGGCATCGTATGTTGTCAGTGCTTTTGGTGCAAAGTTGCCAGACAACCTTTCCTGTGCCCTAATCGAAGAATATATGGAATAAATATGTCCTGCAGAGACCATCCATATCTGCTTGGAGCCTACAGTGAGTACATGATTCTTTTGAAAGGTACAGATGTGTTGAAATTAGAAAAAAATCTTGATCCAGCTATATTGGTAGTGGCTGGATGCTCTGGAGCCACCGCAATGCATGCCTTTGACGTGTTGACAGAACCATTAGTTGGGAAAATTGTGGTCGTTCAAGGTGCTGGTCCATTGGGTGTTTTCTGTTTAGTGGCGGCAAAATCTCTAGGTGCTTCTGTTGTAATTCTAATAAGTGGTTCAAAACAAAGACTTGATATTGCTAAGCAGGCGGGCGCCGATATTGTCCTTAGCCGATACGAGCAAAGTGAAGAAGAAAGGTATCGACAAGTAATGAATGTAACAAATACTCGTGGGGCAGATGTTGTAATTGAAGCAACTGGAAGCAGTGAAGCTCTGAGCGAGGGTCTCAGGTTGTTACGTAGAGGTGGAACCTACCTAGTAACAGGAGTTGCTGTTCCTCAACACTCTATTCTAATGGATGTTTATCATGATTTGGTTTTAAAAAACGCCAATATTCATGGGATTTGGGTAAGTGATTCGCGCCATCTCGTCCAAGCCGTAAAGCTTATAGAAGAGCACCCAAAGTTGTTTGAGAAACTCATCACCCACAGGTTGAAACTTGAACAAGCAAACGAGGCTCTGCAATTGGTTGAAGAGCGAAAAGCTCTGAAAGCCGTATTGGTATCTGAATAGGAAGGTTACAACGTGAGTAACAAAAGTGAAAGCGCACTTGAAAATGAAAAAAGGCACCTGGAAGTGCCTTTTTCTTTATCTTGAAGGATTTCTTGTCGTGCTTTCCACGACACCCTTCATCACCTACGCTTTTGTGAGGAATTATTCTTGCTGGGATTCCAACGGCCGTACAGTTATCAGGAACGTCAGTAAGCACAACAGCATTTGCACCTATTTTGCAATTGTTGCCTATTTTTATTGGTCCAAGCAACTTTGCACCAGCACCAATAATGACGTTGTTTCCAACTGTTGGATGCCTCTTACCCTTATGTTTGCCAGTACCTCCAAGTGTTACACCGTGGAACATGATTACATTATCGCCGACCTCTGCAGTCTCACCTATTACAACTCCAAAACCATGGTCAATTAGAATTCTTCTGCCAAGTTTAGCACCTGGATGGATTTCTATTCCTGTGAAGAACCGGACCAATTGGGATATCAACCTTGCGAGAAAATAAAGCCGTTTCCTGTAGAAGAAATGAGCTACCCTATGCCATAAAACAGCATGAAAGCCTGGATAGAGAAGTAAAACTTCCAGAAAGCTCCTGGCTGCAGGATCGTTCTCGATAATAAAACTGATCTCCTCTTTGAAGTAGTTAAAAAATGCTTTGAAAGAGTTTATAAGCTTTCTCATAAACCACCTCATTTCTAAAAGACTTTCATTGATAAATATTTGGTTCCACTATCTGGAAAAATAACAACTACTCTTTTTCCTTTACCCAAGGTTTTTGCAATTCTCAGTGCACCAACCATAGCGGCACCCGAAGACACACCGACAAAAAGTCCTTCTTCTTTTGCCAATCTTCTTGTCATCTCAAATGCTTCCTCATCCTCAACAGGTATGATTTCGTCAATAATAGCACGATTCAAAATCTTTGGTATAAATCCTGGACCTATTCCCTGAATCTTGTGCGGTTTATGCGTTCCACCTGAAAGAAGCGCAGATTTAGCAGGTTCAACGGCAACAATTTTCACATTTTTAACTTTTTCTTTCAAAACTTCTCCAACCCCGGTAATCGTACCCCCTGTACCAACTCCAGCTACAAAAGCATCTATTTCTCCACCAGTGTCCCTCAAGATCTCAAGAGCTGTTGTTTCCTTGTGGGCGAGCACATTATACTTGTTCTCAAACTGCATTGGCATGAAATAACCATTTTTCTCAGCCAGTTCCTTTGCTACCCTTATCGATCCTTCCATTCCTTCACTAGCTGGGGTCAACAGAACTTGTGCACCATAAGCTTCTAAGATTTGCCTACGCTCAACACTCATAGATTCGGGCATGACAATTATTAGTTTGTATCCTTTTGCTGCGCAAACTAAAGCAAGTCCTATTCCTGTATTTCCGCTAGTTGGTTCAATAACAACTCCACCTGGTTTGAGCTTGCCTTCTTTTTCTGCTCCTTCGATCATATACAATGCTATCCTGTCTTTGACACTTCCTCCAGGATTAAATCCTTCAAGTTTTGCGTAGATCTCAGCACAATCATCAGAGATCAATTTGTTTATTCTAACTAGTGGGGTATTCCCTATCGTTTTGTAAATACTATCTACAATCATTTTCGATTCCCAGTATAAATTATATTATGAGTGCAAAACAAGACATTTTCGCCGTATTCATGCATTCTATGAATTAAAATAAACACATCTTTGATTGTCAATGAACCAAATTGCAACAAAATAGGTCGAGAATCTTAACCATCATAGTTTGAAGCGATTGTGCTATTATCAGCCGTTATCGAAAATAGGGAGGGAACTTGGAATGAAGCGAGAAATGAGGCGAAAGGATCGAGAACTGTCTAAGCAAGAAGCTTATAGATTACTAGAAAAAGGTGAGTGGGGGGTACTGTGTACATTCGACGGCGAATATCCATATGGCGTACCGGTGAATTATGTGCTTCTCAACGATCATATCTACTTTCACTGTGCTACAGTTGGCCATAAAATAGACGCCATTAAAAACCTGAGCAATGTTTGCTTTACCGTTGTTTTGAGTTCAGAAGTTATTCCAAGCAAACTCACAACGAAGTATGAAAGTGTTATTGCATTTGGCAAAGCTAAAATCGTAGATGGAGAAGAAAAAGTTGAAGCGCTTAGAGCTTTGGGAAGAAAGTTTTCAAAAGACTACATTGAAACCGTTGAAAACGAGATTGCTCAGTCAATCAGTAAAACCTTAGTTGTTGCGGTGAAAATCGAAGAAATTACTGCAAAAGCTAATCGATTAAATACAGCAGGCCTAGAACCCGTTTCTTAAATTTGATTTTTCAGCCGCAGTTCAATTATTTTTTCTTAGGTTCCATCACTCAGACTTTGAATTATTATAACCAGGTGGTTGGAGTCGATCCTCAACCCAACACACCTGATAATATGACTGGTGTATACATAAGCATATATCATTAGACAATGTATGATCTAAAGTAACTATAATATTTGATAATATCAGTACATACTACTAATTTACCATACAATTAGTGTGCACATTGAACTTAAGCGTCTTATGTATTGATATATAGTTTGTTACACCTTCTCTTCAGCCATAAGTGCTATTTGTATATCCTTTTGAACAAATTTTGACTTAGCCACGAGTCGACTAAGGTAAATAAATGGCGTATCCAAAAGTGCAACTATCCATTTGAATATGTATGTAGTTAACAGAATTTGCATAAACGTTCCTAAATCATAAAGTCCAGCGAAAGCAATTGTACAAAAGATTATCGTATCTATTGCTTGAGACACCATAGTCGAAAGGTTATTTCTAAGCCACAAATGTTTTCCTTTCATCACTTTTTTCCAAAATTCAAAAGCCCAAACATCGTGTGTCTGAGCTAATATATATGCTGCCAAACTTGCAAATGCAATTCTAGGCATCATTTTGAAAATATACTCTAAATGTGGCGAAGCGGTGTCAACAGGTGATGGGATCATAAGAATTGAAAATTGCATGGCTGCTGTCATGATTAATAAGCTGACGAATCCTAACCATACAGCCCTTTGAGAATACTTTCTTCCATAAAATTCGGAAAGAATATCAGTTGCCAGAAAAGTCGCACCGTATATCGCATTTCCAAGCGTTGAGGTTATACCAAAAAGCTCTACAATTTTCACCACTTCAATATTGCATAGAATCGTGTTCAAAACAACGTAGGCCATTAATCCTCCGCGGCCAAACAATCTGAACACAATTACTGTTCCAGCCAGGACGAGTAGAGCTTGTCCAAACCAAAGCAATTCATTCCAACCCATGTTGTTTTGTACCTCCTTGCATTTTCGCATCCATCATGCAATCATGATTCTATATTGAAAGCAAAAAAAATCAAGGATCAAAAATCATGGTTGCTCATGGTTTGCAGTCGAAATCCATTGATTTATTTGATCATTGCAAAGAGAAATTATTATTCCGGAGGAGCACAAATCTTACATGGTAAAAGCCCCATTCTTTTTACCTCTGCAAGCGTCATTGGAATTGCATTCTCGTCAACATATCTGCAATTCTTGCTGTGATATTTGCTACCTCCTTGGGTAATGTATACAATGGTTTCGTAATCCTTCGTATCCACTACGTTCGACCACAGCCCCTTTTTTTGCTCAATAGCTTGTTGCTGGTAAACCAAGAAAAATTCGACATATTTGACATTCGGTGGTGTCGTCATAAGTTGAGCGAATCCTCCAAGTATTAGGATCGCATTCACCATTCTAGTACGTATAGTTTCATCGTTGATTTCATCTGGTTTTTCAAGCCAAACGTAGGCGAGTAAACGTCCGTAATTATCATATTCTTGAACGTCCAATTCCAAATAAACTGTCCTATCGGTCAACAGGTTTTTAGTGAAATTCCATGCCTCAAGGCCAAATGATTCAGCGGGTTTTTCTGGATGTTTGGTTTCCGGTGTATCGACACCGTTTAATCTTAGTTTGAGAGCCTCACCACGCAATTCTACCTCCAATGTATCCCCATCGATCACTTTGAGTACTCGCACATGTATAAAATCCTTGCTGGTTTGCTCTTCAGAAACTTGTTCTTCACCCTCAAGCGCTTGTAAAAGTCTTTTCACTAGCTGTTCCAACTGCGCGACCTTTTGTTCGAGCTTTTCAATCCGTTCAAGTAAGTTTTTTACATCGGTTTCACTATCCATTGCTAGGCCAATTAGAACCGCGAATAAAAGCATCAGACCAATTAAAATTTTCTTCTTCACGACAATTCCTCTCTTTCAGATCATGCGAAAAGTTCAAAAGCCTATATCGGTAACCCACGGCGAATAAACTGCTTGGTTCAATTATACGCGCTTTGTTAGCATGTTTTTAGCGACAAAATCTGGGCGATTACTTATTGGACGGGTAACAAAGAGGGAAGGCAATAGCAATTTTTTGGATGCAATATAAGATACATTATATTGCATACTCCCTCCTAACACTTACTTACCTATCAACTTCAATTTCAGCAGGCCTATAAGAGCTTTCTGATTCATCAACCGCAAAATTGCTGAACTTTTTGAACGCTTTGACAAGTTAAGAAGAAGAGGGCCTTTAGGTGAGATTAAAAAACCACCGCGGGGCATTCCGCAGTGGTTCGATTTCAGATGTGATAATGTCTTTAGCATGGTCCACGGGTTACATCGGAAGGGCCACTAGTTTCAAGTTGCGCTTCTAACTCCTCAACACTAACAGATGGGAACTGTTTTCTTATCAACACTCGAGCAGACTCTAGTATGAGAATTATAGCCAGTATCAGCTCTGCAATTGCTATACTCACTAAAAGAAAATTCTTGGCTAGCCAGTTATTTCTGATTAGAATTACCAGTGCGCTCAGAGTTACAGCAAACATGAATATCATTGGTATGGATATATAGATTGTCTTCTTGCCCTTCTTGGTAAGCCATGCTGCTGCCGACAGAAGCGCCAGAGCCGCAAGAAGTTGGTTAGTACTTCCGAATATTGGCCATATCTTGGTGTAGCCATAGCTCAACAATCCGAGAGAAGCGCCAACTGTGAGTATCGTTGCTAGATACTTGTTTGTCATGAATGACTTTTCACCGAATACGGTTTCAAACAACTCTTGCAGTAAATATCGTCCCAATCTCGTTGCTGTATCAAGACTTGTTAAAGCAAATGCTGTAAATGCCAGCAGAACAAAAACTCTGCCAGCTTCGTACGGTATTCCGAAACTTGCCATAAACTTAGCGACACCTGATGCAAATACCATCGCAGGTGTTCCACGAGCTCCACTGACAGCCGCAATGGACAAGAGTGCAATAATGGCAACCATGCCTTCCAGCAACATGCCTCCGTAGCCGATAAATTTTGCATCTGTTTCCTTATCTATCTGCTTTGCAGTTGTTCCGGAGCTAACAAGAGAGTGAAAACCGGAAATTGCTCCACAGGCAACAGTAACAAAAAGTATTGGAAAGAGGTACTGCATACCTGCAGCGGTCTTAACTGTGAAACTAGTGAATGACTTTAACTGTACATCCGGTCTTAAGACAAAAACCCCAATCAATGCACCTGCCAACATTGCATACAATAAAAACGAGTTCAGATAATCTCTTGGCTGTAGTAATAGCCAAACCGGCAATACTGATGCCACAAAGATGTAGATGATAAGTATTGTGTACCATGTTTGCCTAGAGACCAATATGAAAGGATAGGCATATCCAATGTAAATCGCAAAAGCTAATAAAGCAAGCCCTATCAAAGTTGAAACGGTCAAATTCATATTCTTTCGATAGACAAAGATTCCAAAGGCAATAGCTATGAAGATGAATAGAACTGACGACGTTCCTGCTGCAGGACCGGGTTGAAAACCTGCAGCATTTGGATCATAAGCAAAGGATGATGCCACAATATCTGTAAATGCAGCAACAACAAGGATCAAAGCAAGCCATGCAAAAACGTTAAAAAGAATCTTCGCTTTTTTGCTAACGTTATATTGAATTATCTCTCCTACTGTTTTACCACCATGCCTTAGCGAGGAAAACAGGGACGCAAAATCATGCACGGCACCAACAAATATGCTTCCAATGACAATCCACAAGTAAACTGGAAGCCATCCAAAAATTGATGCTTGAATCGGACCAGCAATGGGACCTGCACCAGCAATTGATGAAAAATGATGACCTAAAACAACTTTCGAGTTCGATGGAACGTAATCAACTCCGTCGTACTTTTTGTGCGCAGGAGTCAGCCTTTTTGGATCCGCACCAAACTGCCTTTCCAAAAACCTACCATAGTACCGGTACGCCAAGAAAAACAAAGCAGCACCAATAACTATGAGCCATACAGAGTTCATTCTTCCACCTCCTCAATCTTAGAGATGATTTTCCTGACCAACTTTTTAAGGGAGGTTGAGTTCCTCCCCACCACTATCTCACCGCTATCCTCAAAGACAACACACAACCGCAGCTCACTCCATCCATAAAGATAAAACTTATAAATTCTCGTATATTTGAATTTTTTCACCCACGCTTTGAGAAGATCACTTTCCCTAGGGCAAAAAACTATGGCATTAACAACAGTTGACATATGATGTTCGCTCGGCTTAGCATTCTTATCTAAAAAAGTTCGAAGCTGGTTTACAAACTCCTCAACCACGTTAAGATCCGAGGAATCAAGTCTTTTCACAACGAAATACTCTGTATTTTCATACTTGTCGATAATGTCAGACTCGGTCAGAAAGGTGCGCACTTTTTGATCAGCAAATCTTGCGAAAAGATCAAATCCAAGATTCCTGGCATCTGCATCTTTAAGAATTTCGAATTGATTAGACAAAGTTCTCTCCAAATTTCCAATAAACCTTTCATACAGCATAAAATCACCACAAAGTTTAAAAAGACATATTTCTGTTTGTTTTCATTATATCAAAGAAAAACTACTGTTTTATTTAATAGTACTTACGACGATTACTCCTAGAGAAAGGAATGATTACAAGCATGATAATTGGTTGTCAATATTGTTATTCCAGTTAACTAGCGATATGTTTATGATCATGGCAGAACTGAGCGATCTGAATGCCTATCAGAAATCGACACAAAAAGCAAGCCAAAAGTCCAGAGAGGATAGCTAAATTGAAATATTGTAATTCTATATAAACAATTT
>JBEPZZ010000025.1:0-24174 GCA_041640575.1 Pseudothermotoga sp.
ATCTTGGGCTCCTGCAACAACTGCCTTTCGAAATTTTGATTTTCTGGCCTTTTCCAAGAATTCAGCAAGTGTTTTCAAGGTTGATCCCTCCAACTGTTTTTGACAGTTTCAGCTAAAATTCGAGTAATCAACGAAATTCTAATCAGCTTTTGAAAGGATTTTAAGCACAATAATACTGTTGATCAAGAGCTTTCTCCCAAGATTCAACTTTAATGATTCTTCAACAATTAACATACCTTTCTGAGCCGTATTATACTCCTCAACGTTGTACTTACCAAAACCTAGTCTCACAATACCATCCAGCTGTTTTACTCTGAAAGTATTCTCTTCATGATTTTCATCCTCAACAATTACTTCAAGCGAAAATTTTCTACCAAGAAGCCTTTCAACCTTCTCTATCTGTCCTAATTTTATCAACTGCCTTATCTCTGAGCTGCTAACCTTCCCAACTGTTTCGTTTTTCACAGGATCGAATGAAAAAAATTCTATCCCCGATTTGTTGCATAATTCTCGCAAAGTTTCAACAGTTCCTACCGCCCTCTTGCCGAATCTGAAATCTTTTCCTACTACGACAACATTAGCTTGGTTCAAGATATAACTTTCAAAAAACTGATCCGGATTCATATCTTTGATTCTTAGCAAATCCAGAACTTCAACCTCGTCAACATAGACTAGAATATTTCCTATTCGCATTTTCAAGGAGGTAATCAGACCATCAAAATTCTCTGAAAATACTTCAAAAGGGTGTGAAACGACGTATGCTTTTGATAACAAGTTTCGTTCTTTAGAAAGTTTCTTAATGTATTCAAACAAAGCCTGATGCCCAATGTGAACACCATCGAAAACACCTATCGTTATCACATACTTGTTCATTTTGCTCTACTCCTTAAACACTTTAAATGGTCTCAAAATAACCTCGTTTCTTTCCATTTCTCTCAAAGTATGGACAAAGGAAGAACTGCGTTCTGCTCTCGCTAAGCAAACAAGTTTGTTTTGATAGATAACTTGGACAACATCGTTTTTTGAGAAATTCTCAAAAAAGGAAACCTCATCAACTCTGATAGCGTTTCCTTCAATAGCTTTTTTGTAACCAAATTCTTTGAGACAAACTTTTGGAAATCTCAAGACCTCTATTGGATCGAACATTTTATTGGTTATCTCATTGGTTTGCAATTTGAAAACATCTACTGCCTGCTGAATGGTAAAGTTACCTATTTTTAGTCTACGAAGTTCAGTCGCTGTAGCTCCACAACCGAGTGCGTAGCCAATATCCATACATAGGGATCTTACGTATGTACCAGATGATGCTCGCACGACAAAGGAAACTTCTTTCCCATTGATAACTACGTCATTGATTTCGTATATCGTCACTTCTCTTGGAGGTAACGTTATGATTTTGCCTTCACGCGCCAGTTCGTACAATCTCTGACCTTTGTATTTCCGAGCTGAATAAGCAGGTGGTATTTGTTTATAGGTGCCAACAAAGGAGTTTATGGTCTTTCGTATCATCTCGTCTGTTACATTCACTTCATGTTCTTCCATTATTTTCCCTGTTATATCAAACGTGTCAGTAATCAATCCAAGTAACATTTTGACTTGATACGTCTTTTCCCATTTCATAAGATACTCAAGTAATCTTGTGGCTGAACCGACGCCTATTAAAAGCAGGCCTGTGGCAAAAGGATCAAGGGTACCTGCGTGCCCAATCTTCTTTATTCCAAGTTTCTTCCTTAGATATTCAACAACATCATGAGAAGTGATTCCCTTGGGTTTGTCAACTGCGAGAATTCCGTTCACCCTTTTTGTCCTCCTTAAGTTTCTCAAGAATATTTTGTATTCGAACACTGGCTTCAATACCTTTATCTTCTTTAAATCTAACGTCTGGAGTAGCGAACAAATTCAAATTCTGGGCGATATACGAGCGAAAATAACCTTTGATTCTATTCATGTGATCTACAAGCGCTTTTCGTTCGTTTTCGTCACCGACGACACTTACATAAACATCGACAAAGCGTTTATCATTGGATAACTCCGCTCTCGATATGGTTACAAGCTTTGAAACCAATTTTGGGTCTTTAGCTTGCCTTATAGCCTCAGTAATAAGCTTAATAATTTCTGATTCGATCATGGCTTTTCTATAATCTGGACGCATTCTAACCACCTCCTAATTAGATACTTCAACCTGCTTCCCTATGTTTAGAAATTCCTCAGCCATAACAAGTCGTTCCTTGAGTTTATCCACAAAAACAGCCAACATCTTGGGCTTGATTCCAAGTAGGTTTAACGCCTCCGGCGATAAAACTAATCCACCATATGTGTAGGAATCACCATACCTGAAAGTATTGACGACAAAATCCGCCACATGAATCATGCTGACAACATCCGCAAAAACTGAATCAGAATAGCTTTTGACACTGTGATGACCGACTATGGGCAGAGTGACAATCTCCGGCAGATTCCACCTCTCAACTAAAAGCGAACCAGTCGCCGTATGCTGAGCCATATTCAACTTTGTCTCAGCATCAAAAAACGACACTTTTAAAGTCTTTGTAAGCTTAGAGACAGCACTAAAGCTTTCCGGAGATATGTAATCCAAAGCCAATTTTCCTATATCGTGAAGTAAACCCGCAACAAAAACTTCTTCTTTGTTTGGGTAGTTAAGTATTTGTGATAACAATTCACCCGCTACAGCAACACCTGTAAAATGTTTCCAGAGTGCCAGATGATCTATCTTTGAATTTCGTGAGCCAGAAAGAGAATTGTAAGCAAAGACACTTAGAGCTAAGTTTCTCACTGTTTTAAAGCCCAAGATCATTACAGCTTCGTTGAGCTTTGCTATCTTTCTTGGTAAACCGTAATATGCGGAATTAACAAGTCTTAAAACTTTGGCAGTTAAACTTGGATCCATTCTCATTGTGTCAGCTAAGTCCTTTGCAGAAGCGTTAGGATCCGAAGCAATCGCTATTATTCTTTGCACAATAGGATCTGGGGTCGGCAGTTGATCAATTCTATCTAGGAAGTCTGAAAGCTTCATGATTCACTCTCCTAAGCTGAGTTGCACGTAGAAGGTACTTCCTTTTCCAAAATCGCTTTCAAACCAAATTTTTCCACCGTGCAATTCTACTATTTCTTTGCAGATAGCGAGACCCAGGCCAGTTCCATCGACTTTATAATCCGAGAATGATTGAACTCTGAAAAACTTTTCGAAAATCCTTTGATGGTATTCTTTAGGTATTCCTATGCCATTATCTATGACCACGATAATGACGTTTTCACCTGAAGTTTCAAGACGAAGCTTAACATATTTGTTTGCAGCATCGGGATTTGAATACTTTATCCCATTGCTTATCAAGTTGATGAGTACCTGTTTTAAGCGTGTTCTATCAGCGAATATCAGCAGCTCAGAGAGCCCATCATACTCCAGACTGACCTGTTTGGATTTTGCGAATTCGGCCATTGATTGAACGACTTCTTCGCAAAGTTCAGCTAAGTTGAACCAAGATTTCTGTAATTTCAGAGTCTTCTGCTCGATTCTCGCGAAGTCCAAAATTTCGTTCAACAGATTCTCCAAATGGAGACTTTCATCAAAGATTATCTTCACAAAATCCTTGAGGGTTAATTTGTCAAGTTCATCAATTGAGGATAACATTGTTTCTGCGTATGCTCTTATTGCAGCAAGCGGCGTTCTTAGCTCATGCGAAACATTAGCAATGAATTCTGTTTTAAGTCTATCGACCTGTTTCAACCTGTCAAGTTCCTTAGTGTTAGTGACATCTGTTACTGTTATCAGTACTTGCCGTTCACCCTCATACTCAACGATTTCCGCAACTATGGAATAGAAAACGTTCTCGAAATCGAACTCATCAGTTTGTTTAAATCCTTTAACAAGAGTCATAGCTGCAATCCGTTTAATTTCATCCATCAATGGTTTTTTATCTTCGTTCCTTACATACTGAATATTTGCAAAAACAGGATTCAAGGCTTCATTGAAAACTACTATCATCTGAGAGAATGAATTAAATATTTGTTGCATGTATCTAATCGTTTCTTCAACGACCCTATGCTGTTTTTCGAGACTGTCATAAAGTCTGAGGTTTTCCAAGATCACAGTGGAAAGGAATGCAAAGAGCCTTATTAGTTCTAGAATTTCAAATGACGGTTCCTGACTCGTTATAACGACAAGAGCACCTAACGCTTTCTCTGCCTTTGAAAGAGGTGCTATGAGCAGATTCCTTTCTTCGGAAGGTAGGGTAGTCATACTTACCTTCTCTATGCTCCATCGCATCATGCTGAGTTCTTCTTCTGTGAATTTCAAATTGTTTTCCGAAGAATGTATTGGTTGTAATTTTTCATCGACTATCAGTACCTTGTCACAGTTAACAATTTTCTGAACAGTTTTGGTGAGAGAACTCAAGAGTTTTTCTGGTTCTCTAACGTTGGTTACCTCTCTTATAAAAGTTGAAATAAACGAATACAACCTTTGTGGATTTGTCTCAATAGCCATAAAGAGCTCCTTTCAAACAACTTTACGGTACATAATATTATACCTGAAGAACCATGGGGGACGCAGATTCTTCAGATCTAGAGGCTGTGGTAGAATCTCAAACAGAGGAGGTAGAAGATTGACGACGTTAGTAATGCTGAATTTGGTTAAGACATCGCTGACATTGATCATCTCATATATAATCTATAAGACACTTCTGAAAGTCGTTTACGATATCAGCCACAAGTTACGTAAGGAACTTAGACTTAAGAATACTATGCGACTTATCTTGGGTCTGTTGATAGGCCTCGTAGCTTTGATGGTTATTCTAAACATTTGGGAAGTAAACTTGATACCCTACTTAACAGCCTACGGAATTGCAGGAGTTATATTTGGTTTAGCTTTGCAGGAACCATTATCAAATTTCATTAGTGGTCTTTTAGTTCTTATAACTGGAAAACTAGCAGAAGGAGAAATTGTTGCAATAGATGAAGCTATAGGCATCGTGGAAGTAATACATTTCAATTACACGGTACTTAAAACCTTTGACGGTAGAAAGGTAATTATTCCAAACCGTCAGGTTTGGAACAGCAGAGTTACAAATTTTTGGCCGGATTCAGTGCGTAGAGTGAGTTTGAAAATAAGCGTATCCTACGATTCAAATATCGAGCAAGTTGCTCGAATTCTCAAAAATTGTGTTGAGAAAGAATCACTTGTAGTAAAAGAAGGTGTAACGAATCTCGTGGATTTCAGCGCATTTGGAGCTTCTTCGATAGATTTCGAAGTGCTCTTTTGGGTCAGAAGAGAAACCTTTTTCGAAGCCAAAATAGCGTTGGCAAATCGTATTAAAGAAGAATTCGAAAAAGAGGGTATCAAGATACCTTACACGCAGATAGACGTGCACTTGAAAAAGGAAGACATTCTATGACCAAATTCTTGGACAAATTTCTTTTTTGTGCTATGGATACTGAAACTACCGGGACAGATCCGTTTTCTGGTGATCGGATAATTGAGATAGCCGTCGTACCTATTTTCAAAGGCAGAATACTCAGGCGATCCATTTACCATTCCCTTATAAATCCGAATATAAAAATACCGGCAACCATTCAGAAGGTGCATAAGATAACTAACGCTCAAATACAGAATGCACCAGAAATGGATCAAGTCTTTGAAGAGATTAGAATCTATTTCAGCCGTGCAATTATGGTTTTTCATCGAGCATATTTTGACCTCACTTTCCTGGATATGGCTGCAAAGGAAATAGGTGTTTTACCGCCTGCTATAACTTATGTGGATACACAGGAAATGTCGCAGGTTATATTTGGTGAGAAGAAGAGCCTAGCATGGTTGTCTGAAAGATTCAAACTTCCTAAACCAACGCATAGAGCTTTGGAAGATGCGACAGTGACGGCAAAGGTTTTCTTGAATCTGTCCAAATCCTTAACAGAAGCACAATTTCAAGATTTGATTCACATTTGGAGGGGATCTGAATGGTGAAAAATTATGTTATAGATACGAATGTTTTGATTCATGATCCCAACGCAATTTATTCTTTTCAAGATAACAACGTTGTTATACCACTTCCAGTGTTGGAAGAACTTGATAAATTGAAACGAAGGTCTGACTCTGTTGGTAAGTCCGCTAGGGAAGTAATAAGGGAATTGGACCAGTTGAGAAGCAAAGGCGATTTATCAAAAGGCATTAAACTGGATGATGGTGGAAGTCTTACGATTATGGTAATAAGTGATGGCAGAAAAGATACTCCTGAATTTTTGTATGAGAAGTATCTTGACAACTGGATTCTTGGTTATGTCTTGAGATTAAGAAGGTCTTCCAGCATTCCAACCATATTGGTAAGTAAAGACATTAGTCTTAGGGTAAAGGCATCGGCACTAGGAATAATTGCGCAGGACTATCTAACAGACAGGTCAAATTTGTCAATGCTACCAGCTGGTTACCATGTTTTGGATAAACACATCGAAACTTTTCAAAAAGTAGAGGGCTTTCACGAGAATTGCTATCTAAAAAGTTCAAATGGGTTTTTCAAGATCAGAAACCAAACTGCCATGCCAATAGCAGTGGATGATTCAAGGAAAGTTTGGGGGATTTCACCGCTAAACGATGAACAGCGCTTTGCGATGGATGCCCTTTTAGACGATGATATTAAACTTGTGACACTAGTTGGTATGGCTGGAACTGGCAAAACCTTGATTGCCTTAGCTTGTGCACTTCAAAAAGTTTACAATGAACACAAATACAAAAGGGTTATTGTTAGTCGTCCACTGGTTCCCGTAGGAAAGGATGTGGGTTACTTACCAGGATCTCTGATGGAAAAATTGGAACCATGGATGGAACCTGTTATGGATAATCTCGAATTCTTGTTTGATAGAGTTGGGATGAATTTAAAAGAATTCATGAAGAAAGATATCTTGCAGATAAGTGCTTTAGCCTTTATGAGGGGTAGAAGTATTCCTGATCAATACATAATCATTGACGAAGCTCAAAACCTGACTCCTCATGAGGTGAAAACCGTTTTGACGCGTGCTGGAGAAAATACAAAAATAGTTCTTGCAGGCGATCCGTATCAAATTGACACACCATATTTGGATAAGGACAGCAATGGACTTGTTTATGCTGCCTCGAAATTAATCGGTGGCAAATTAGTTGCACATATAACTTTGACGAAGGGTGAAAGGTCCAAACTTGCTTCACTTGCTGCCGAAAGACTGTAGCGTGGTTAATTAGATATTTGAAAGCATAGTGAGGAGGGTTTTGAGTTGATCGCAATTGAATCATACAACCTAACAAAGGATTTCGGAAAGGTTCGCGCTGTGGATGGGTTGACTCTCTCGATTCAAGAGGGAGAAATATATGGTTTTCTAGGTCCTAATGGTGCCGGAAAGACAACGACAATAAGAATGCTTACAGGATCTTTATATCCAACATCTGGTGAAATAAAAATACTTGGAATGGATATGCGTGGAAACGAGATCGAGATAAAGAAAATGATAGGTGTAATACCAGATGAACCAAGGATCTATCCATATTTGAAAGGCTATGAATTCTTATCGTTTGTATGCGAAATTTACAGGCTCGACAAAAGACAGATGAACAACCGAATTCAGGAACTATGCGACGCATTTTCTGTGGACTACCTCGAAAAAATGGTTGTGGAAATGTCTCACGGAATGAAACAAAAATTGTTATTGATAAGTGTTTTGATGAGAAAGCCTAAGGTTATATTCTTGGACGAACCAACGATTGGACTTGACGCGAAATCCGCAAGGATCTTGAAGATGCTTCTCACAAAGTATTCACAAGAAGGTTGCACGATTTTCATGACTACTCATATCATGGAAATAGCAGAGAAGATGTGTAGAAGAATTGGGATCATTAACTTTGGAAAATTGATAGCAGAAGGCACTGTAGAGGAACTGAAAGATCTTGCCAAAACATCTCGAGAGAGCCTCGAGGAGATCTTCCTCAAGTTGACTAGCAACGAAGAAGACATATCACAGATTGTGAGGGAACTTTGAAATGCGCGAATTGAGAATATTGCTGAAATACGGATTAAAGGGTACTTATCAAGGAAGAAATCGAAAAAGATCGTCCCAAAGTATCTTGTTAATAATAGTTTTTGCCTCCGTTTATGGTTTTCCACTCTCTTCAATATTTCACGAAATTTTCAAAAAGACCTCTAGCATTTTTATCAACGGTATAGATTTTCCAACTTTGCTGATTTCTTACTGGTCAACTTTATCAATTATTATGTTTTTGACATCATTTTTCTCAAGTCTTGTGAGCTCGTTTGTAAAAAACGAGGAAATCAATATTCTGTTGACTTACCCTATAAGCAGAGCTAGTATAGCTATTTATCAGATGATTCTGACATTTGTGAGTCAAGCTTTTGTCTTGGTGATGTACTTTTCTGTTTTTATAGCCTATTCAACAGCAACAGGAAGAAACATCCCAATCTGCTTGTTATCATTGATACTTATGTCCATTTGTACTTTCTTTATTTCGCTTATTTTATCAGCTTCAATTGGTTTGTTTATGAAGAGATCTACTGCGAGGGCAATGAATATCGTAAGTCTCCTGCTAAGCGTAGTAATTTTCTTGATCGCAACACAACTGTTACCAGGATTATTGAACACATTGGTGGAAAGCGAGCTTGAAAAATTTCTTAGGGTCGGGCAAATATTGCTCAGTCCCGTAAATGTTTTCGCATGGCCAATTCTGGCAACTTTAGAGAAATATGAATATCTTGTCGGCCTGATTGTTTTAACCATTGCAGCTGGCTTTGTGGGATTGAAAATTGCATACAAATTGACTTTTGAGCAAAACGAAAGGCAGAAAATGAATAAAAGACTTTTGATGATCGAAAATCTTGATTTTACCAAGAAGGAACTGAAAATTCTTGTAAGGCAGAGCCAAACGATCATGATGTTTTTCTACCCAACAGCTTTATGCCTAATTTTTTCATATGCCACAAAATCCATTCCAAGTTCGATCTTTTTCACTGTTATAACCAGCGCGTTTTATGTATCATCGGCAGCTGCTTTACTTTCGGCCCAAGAGCTTCAGATATGGCCAATGCCAAGAGTTTTACCAATCAATATGAGATTTGTGGTTATCCCAAAGATATTCTTACCACCAACATTGTTTGCTCTAATATTTACGGCCACACTTTTCTTACTTCAACTTTTGTTCAATATTCCATGGATTTTTCATCTGTTGACACCGTTGGTGTTCATACTGTATCTTTACGCGTCAACTCTTGCGGTTGACGTTACTTTTAAATACGGCAAGGGTACCGGGATCTTAAATCCATCACGAGTTATCCCAGTGAATCGGGTGTTTGAAATACAAATTTTTGTTATGCTAACATCTATTTTTATCGTTGCTCCCACGCTTCTTTACATTGGCCTAGGAGAAATTTTCAAAAAATATCTAAGAACCGATCTACTCATAAATTTAGTTGGCCTTGTCTTGCCAATTAGTACAGCAATTTTCTTGATATTCATTGTACATAAGAAAACGAGATCTATCGTATCAAGATTAACCCAAATGGAATGATAGTTTGTTTTGCTAACCTTTTTGGTATAATTCCTTTGGGGTGATCTAATGCAAAATGACTGGCTAGATGATCTTTTCAATCTTTGCTTGATTCCCGGGATTTCAGGAAGAGAAGAAAAGGTTAGGGAGAAAATCATACATCTATTGCCAGGTTCTCTTTCGTACAAAGTCGATGGTGTGGGTAACTTGATCGTAGAAATTGGCGAAGGGGAAGAATCGGTCGCTTTAATGGCTCATATGGACGAAATCGGATTGCTCATAACTGGTATCAGGCAGGACGGAACTTTGGTATTCAAAAAGGTTGGTGGCTTTGACGACAAACTCCTCCTTGGGACTCATGTGCATGTAGTAACTAGAAACCAGATTTTGGATGGTGTAATTGGTGTAACACCACCTCATTTGGGTGGAATCCAATCAACTGAAAACCTCGTAATCGACGTAGGCGCAAACAGCAAAGAAGAAGCAGTCAAGATGGGCATAAAAGTTATGGATTATGCGGTATTTAAAAAGCATGTGAGTATACTCAATGGACAATATGCAGCAGTAAGATCTGTTGACGATAGGTTTGGATGTCTAAGTTTGATCGAGGTTCTTAGAAGGCTGAAGGACAAGTCTTTGAAGAAGAAAGTTTTCTTTGTATGGACAGTTCAAGAAGAAATTGGTTTAAAGGGAGCTAAAGCTTTCTTGGCACGGCATCAAGTAGATCTTTGTTATGCGATAGATTCCTTTGCCTGCTGCTCATCACTCACAGGTGATGTGATGCCAGGAAAAGGGCCTGTTCTGAGAATGGCTGACAATAGTGCTATGGGAAATTATGATTTGATGATGAGAATTCTCGAAAAGGCATCCAATAGACAAGTACCGGTTCAAATAGGTATAACTGGTGGAGGAACTGATGGTGCAGCCGCAGTAGACATTGGCGCAAAGATGGTACCAATAACCTTGGCAGTGAAATACCTTCATTCGGCCGTCGAATACATCTCAACAAAAGATTTTAGCTATCTAGTTGAACTTTTGACCATCCTCTTGGAAGGTTCCGATTAAGATACAGCATGACTTTGTGGATACTTTACAAACAGTTTGTAGAAAACAAAATAAGCAATCATTGAATAGGCAAGAACGTGATAGGATGCTTGAATTCCTATTATGTTGCCAATCAAACCGAACATAAAAGTTCCCACCGGTGAACCACCGTTGTTTATCAGTGCATAAAGAGACATTACGCGCCCTTTTGCGTTAGATGGAGATAGCAGTTGAGTACGACTGTTTGTGACATTAAAGAAAACAGTCTGGCAAGCCCCATTGATAAATGACATATAAAGTGCAGCGCGAGGATAAATGGATGTGACAAGTGTACTAAGACCTATAACAAGTATCAAGTATTCTTCATTGATATGAATAACTTTCTTGGAATCCATGCCACCCGCAAGAAGAGCGCCAAAAAATGCTCCAAGTCCCATTGACCCCATCACCAATCCATAACCTACAAGACCAGTACCTATAGCAGTCTTGGCAAAAGCTTGCATCAGCATACTATAAGGCATACCAAAAAACGCGTAAATTGTGAGAGACGCGAAAGTAACTAGAATTCTCTTGTCTTTCGACACAATTTGCAATCCCTCAGCCAAATCTTTGAAAAAAGACTTTTTGGTTGATAGATTTCGATGGTACATGAAAGGTATCCTTGGTAACACAATTAAAAGTGGAACAAATGAAATGGCATTGACAATGAATCCGAACGACAATCCATAGTATTTAACAACGAAACCAGCTATCGAGGGTCCAATCATTCTAGCAAGGTTGAAAATAAGCGCGTGTAGAGCCAAGGCGTTTGGGAGATGATCTTTCAAAACAATACTTGATATAAATGTGTTTCGCGAAGGCAAGTAAAAAGCAGCAGATACACCCATTAGAACACTGAGAACAAGTAGTTGCATTGGAGTGAGGACATTCTTATGAACTAAGAAAGCCATGATACAAGCGTTCACTGTATCTGCAACTTGTGTTAGGAACAGTACTTCTCTTGGGCCAAACCAGTCTATTAAGACACCACTGACAGGGGATAATATCACCGTGGGAAAGCCTTTGAGAAAAGCTATAAGCCCTATGAATCCCGCTGCCTTGTTTGCCGGAAGGATGTTAACACCAACCCAACCACGTAATGTTGTATCAATCCAACTTCCAATCAGCGAGATACTTTGAGCTGACCAGAAAGCAAAATAACTTTTGTTTGACAGTGCTCTGAATGGATTTGAATACTTAGCCATACGAACTTTTTATACAGAAGTATTGTTAAAATAAATGAGTAAGCCTCGTAACAAAAGTTCAAATACCGAACAACTTGTCAGATGTGTTGAAGAGGTGCTAAAATTAATTGTACAACAATAAAACGGGGAGGTTAAGGTAGTGACTGCAGTAATCTTGGCACTATCAGTGTTGTTGTTTTTTACCTTATTCAAGTTTGATATTCCTTGGTTCATAACCTTCTTGCCTGCGTCAATAATTGCTCTTTCTTTGCTCAGTTTAATCCGCGCAAGGAAGGAAGGAAATGGAAAATTGGAATCAGCAAAGTTGAACGTTCGAGATACAGATCACTTTTTTGACGAAATTTATTTGACTTCAACTAATCTCCAGGAAGATTCAGAGGAATTTAAGAATGTTTCTTCAAAAATGTCGGAAATTTCCAATGACTTACAGCAAAAGTCGAAGAAAATCTCTGGACTTGTCCAGTCACTGACAGCTGCTTTAGAAGAAACCTCTTCAGGTACATCGGAGATAACCAAATCAGTAGAAGTCATTAATTCTAATGTTCAAAGGATGTATCAAGATTTTGGTGATCTTGAAAAAAGTGTTATTGAACTAGAAGGAAAGACTCAAACGATCTCGCAGGAAAATGAGGCAGCTAGAAACAGTTTGTCTGATCTGAGTGAATCAATGAAGAAATTGAGTAGTACATCGAGCAGCATAAATCAAATGGTACAAGTAATAAGTCAAATTGCTGAACAGACAAACTTGCTTGCGCTAAACGCCGCTATTGAAGCTGCGAGAGCTGGAGAAAGCGGAAAAGGATTCGCCGTTGTAGCTGAGGAAATAAGAAAACTTGCAGAACAGTCTAAAAGAGCGGCGCAAGAAATATCGCAGCAGATTGAAGCTATAGGAAGCTTGATCATCGAATCGGTCAATAAGAATGATGTCGTTGCAAAAACATTACAGTCAACTATTAGCATCAGTGAACAGTTTGTAGAGCAACTTTCGAAAATAAGAAGAAACACTGAGACGTTTAAAAGATCAATAAAGGAAATACGGGAGTCCGTTCAAAACCAAGTATCCGCAACGAAAGAGATTGAATTAGCAATCAGTAATAACGTGCAAAGTTCATCAGAAATACTTACCTTTGTTGATGAAACAGAAAAAGTTGTGGATATGTTGAGTAATCTGTCAAGGGAACTATCATCTGGGGCTGATATTCTCTCAATAAAATCTTTAAAGTTAAAGAGCTTGGCCGGAGCACGAGAATGGTTGCTTGCAGAAATAAATGAACTGATCCAATTGCTTAACACTCAGGAATGTAGAAACTTGAATTGGTCTTCTTTTGAACCTCTTGCTAAGAATTTCTTGAGCAAGAAGTCCGATGTGTACGAAACGATTTTTATCGCTGATTCCTCTGGAAATTTTGTTACAACAACTGGTAGCAAAGGGAATATATCGGACAGGGCTTACTTCAACTATCTCAAAAGCAGTCATGCTACATGGACCATATCAGATCCCCTGAAATCAAGAGCAACAGGCAACATGGTTCTCACTTTCGCATACGCAATCAGAGAAGATGGAAGATTCAAAGGTATAGCCGGTGCGAATTTTCGGTTAGAAAGGCTAAAGAAAGAGTTGAAGCAAATGAACAATCAAATTCATTCACAAAAGTGACATTTACAAATATGACCTTTTGATACTTCATAAAGCTGTGGTTCCTCGCTTTGACAAATTTTCTGTGACTTAGGACACCGGGTATGAAATACGCATCCACTAGGAGGATTGATTGGGCTCGGTATCTCTCCTTTTGGCACTGAACGTATTCTCTTGCCTGTACCAATATTTGGTACTGAATCAAGAAGGATTTTGGTGTATGGGTGAGATGGTTTATTGAAGATATGTTCTTTACTGCCAAGCTCCATAATTTTACCAAGATACATCACTGCAACGTGGCTTGCCATGTAATCAACTACCGCTAGATTGTGCGTTATAAACATGTAAGTAAGTGAAAACTTTTCCCTCAAATCTTTTAACATGGCTAATATGCGTGCTTGGACGGAAACGTCAAGAGCCGATGTAGGTTCATCTAGAACAATAAACTGCGGCTTGAGTACAAGTACTCTCGCAATAGCAATACGTTGCCTTTGACCTCCAGAGAATTCGTGTGGATATCTGAACATATGTTCCTCGCGAAGCCCTACAAGCTCAAGCATTTCTTTAACCGTGTAGTATATCTCGTCACTTCTCATCTTGAAATGAATTTTTAGGCCCTCACCAACTATGTCTTTTACGAGCTTTCTTGGGTGCAGAGAGTTGTATGGATCTTGCTGAACTATTTGCATTTTGCGCCTATATTCAAGTAATTGCTTACCATCAAGTTTCGTGATCTCTTTGTCCTCATAGTACAAATTGCCACTGGTGGGTTCTATCAACCTCAGAATTACCCTACCAAGAGTACTCTTACCGGAACCAGATTCCCCAACAACTGCGAAAATTGAACCTTTGCTTATATCAAAAGTGACATCATCAACAGCCTTAACGTACTGTAATTTTGAGAAAAGAGATTTTCTTATCTCAAAGTATTTTTTAAGGTTCATTACCCTTATCAAGGTTTCCATTATTAACCCTCCGCTGTTCATACAAATGACAAGCTACAAAGTGTGTGTCACCAATTTGAATCAATGATGGAAGTTCATGAAAGCATTTTTCAAAGGCATACTTGCATCTTGGATGAAATCTGCAACCTGGCGGTGGATCAACCAGATCAGGTACAGTTCCTGGAATCCCAGTTAGAGTCTTTGACATCCCAATGATTGGTATGGATTCTATTAAACCCTTTGTGTAAGGGTGCATCGGTGCGGCAAAAATTTCTTCACTTTTTGCGACTTCAATAACATTTCCTGCGTACATGACTGCAACTCTATCGCAAAATTCCGAGGCTATTCCAAGATCATGTGTAATTAAAATTACGGCATTCTTTCCAGCCGAGACAAGCTCGTCCAGAAGCTTAAGTATTTGAGCTTGTATCGTTACATCTAAAGCAGATGTAGGTTCATCTGCTATCAAAAGCTTAGGCTTAATAGCCAGTGCCATTGCTATCATAACTCGCTGCGCCATACCTCCACTGAGTTCATGAGGATAGAGATCGATTGCTCTCTTCCAATCTAGTCCAACCATTTCAAGCGCTTCTGGAACGTATTCATAAGCGTCTTTTATGGCTATACCTCTCGCGTGAGCTATTGATTCCGCCACTTGAAAACCAACTTTGAAAACAGGATTCAGAGCAGCCAGTGGTTCTTGAAAAATCATGGAGATTTGTCTTCCCCTGTAATTATCCAGTTCCTCAACCGTAAGCTTTAATAAATCCGTACCATTGAACCATACGCTGCCTTCCTTTATTTCCCCAGGTTGTTCGATCAATCTCATTATTGAAAGTGCAGTGACCGATTTTCCGCATCCAGTTTCCCCAACTATGGCAAGACGTTCGGATTCATCTAACCAAAGTCGGACACCATTTAGAGCTTTGACAGTTCCTCTGTATGTGTAAAAGACAACTCTCAAATTTTCTACATTGAGCAAATTTCCTCTCACTAATCATTTACCTCCTCAAGCGTGGATCAAGTATATCTCTAATGCCATCACCAAGCAGGTTGAATCCAAGAACAACCAATGCGATGACTAGACCAGGAAAAGTTGAGATCCACCATTGTTGTACTAGATAACTTCGACCATCACTCACAATAGCACCCCACTCTGGTATCGGTGGTTGAGCACCCAGCCCTAGAAAACCAAGACCAGCCGCCGTAAGAATTATTGTTCCCATTCTTAGAGTCAACTGAACCAAAACAGGCGAAAGGCACATCGGAAGAACGTGGAGCAGGAGTATTCTGAGATTACCAGCCCCTATAGCTTTAATCGCCTCAATGTACGGCTGAGATTTAACCCTCATCGCTTCGGCCCTGGCCAGCCTTGCGATAACTGTCCACTCAACAAGTGATATCGCAATTATGGCATTTGTCAGACCTCTACCAAGCATTGCAGATAGTGCCATAGCAAGTATCAATCTCGGAAATGCAAGGAAGATATCCGTTATCCTCATCAAGATTTCGTCGACAACGCCACCAAAATAGCCGGCAGTGATCCCCACTGTTAATCCTATAGCTCCACTTATCATTGTTACGAGAAAGATTATCCAAACTTCTATTCGTGCTCCATAAAGAACCCTGCTAAAAATGTCTCTTCCAAATTGATCAGTGCCAAAAAAATATTTTGCACTAGGTGGTCGAAGACGATTAGTCAGGTCTGTTTTAATTGGGTCATATGGTGCCAGCAAGGGCGCAAATAAAGCTATTAGTAGGAACCCTATTACTATGGTTGCTCCTATCATCGCAAGTTTTGTCTTCCTCCAAAGATAAAGACTGTGTTTCCAATCCTCGATTATCGGTTTCCATCGCGAAGTTCTAGCGCGTCCAAGTTGTTCCAAATTTATCACCCCTAGATACGCATTCTCGGATCAAGCACGGCATATATTATGTCAACAATTAGGTTTACGAGCGAGTAGATTACAGCAACAAACAGAGTACCTCCCATCACAGCCGGGTAATCAAGATAAAGCATTGCGTTAACAAGATATCTGCCAAGACCTGGCCAACCAAAAATTGTTTCAGTCAAGACAGCTCCTTCTAACAACCCACCAAAAGTCAAGCCAATGATTGTCACGACAGGTATTAAAGCATTTCTCAATGCGTGCCTATATATGACAAATCTCGACCCAATCCCCTTTGCCTTAGCGGTTCTTATGAAATCTTGTCTTAGAACATCCAACATGCTAGAGCGAGTTATTCGGGCTATGGAAGCTGTTGCAGAGTATCCAAGTACTACCGTAGGTAAAACGAGATGAGAAATTGCATCTCTCAACGCTTCAAAATTACCACTCAAAAGTGAATCTAAAACAAGAAGTCCTGTATAACGCGTCGGTGGAGTAGTAAACAGTCCAAACCGTCCAACTCCAGGTAACCAACCGAGTCGAAAATAGAAAAGGAGAAGTAGAATTAAACCTGTCCAAAAGACAGGCATCGAAACGCCAAGAATGGAAAAGACCCTGGAAAAATGATCTATAAGCTTGTTTCTGTGAACCGCCGAAAGTATGCCTAGAGTAATACCCAAGATTATCGAGAACAATGTAGCAGAAATTGCAAGTTCAAGAGTCGCCGGGAAGAATTCTGCAATATCTTTAACAACAGGTCTACTCGATTTCAATGAAACTCCAAGATGACCTCTAACTAGACCAAACATGTAATCTAGAAACTGAATCATCAATGGTTTATCCAAACCAAGTCTTCTTTTCATGTCTTCAACTAGATCTACAGGCGCATTTCCTCCCAGAATAGCTCCAACAGGATCGGCTGGTATAACTTTTGCTATAACAAAAACGAGGACGGAAACCCCTAGTAGAACAAAGACCATGAGAAGTAATCTTCTAACTATGAAAGAGGATAGTCTCATCTTACACAAAATCCTCCAGTCTCTGAATTATTATTATTATAAGCAGGAGGCCCACAATAGCCTCCTGCCAGCAGGAAATCATTCATCCACCAGTTTTATTTCTTAGATATCTTTGTAAAATCAAATACTAGTGTGTAACCCTGGCACGCTTGCTCAAAGCCAACAACTTCGTCTCTAACAACCCAAAACTGAATTGGTTGATAAAGCATAGCGAATGGACTGTTGTTTATCCAGTATTCTTGAAGTTCTTTGTAGAGTTGTTCACGTTTCTGCTCGTCAAGTTCAGATCCAGCCTTCTCAGCAAGATCTGCTGCATAGTCATCGTACCACATGTTTCTCCAAGCAAGTTGTTTAACTCTGTAATTCGCAAATGGTTTTGCAAGAGCATCTGGATCTGGATAATCAATACCCCAACCTGCAAGAATCATTTGATGTCCTTGCTGCCTATATTTTGCGTACATTTCGGAGGCAGGCATTAATGTAATATTTGCCTTAATGCCTATTTCTGCAAGATTAGCTTGAATAATTATAGCTTCATTCTGCCTGATATTTGTTGGGTTCGTCAAAAGTTCCACTTCAAATCCATTTGGATAACCAGCTTCAGCGAGAAGTTTCCTTGCCTTCTCGACATCACGTTTAAATGGGTTCATCTCGATATAGCCAAAATAGTCAATTGGCATGAAGTTCTGATTTAAGATGGCAAATCCTCTCATGACGGAATCAATTATAGCGTTATAATCGATAGCGTATCTAATTGCTTGTCGAACTCTTGGATCTTTGAATGGTCCCCAACCAACGTTCATTGCAACATATTCGTTTGATTGCCCTGGAGTTGTTACAAGCCTGACACCCCTCGGCTTGGTTTCTCTAAGCTGTGCGGCTTGTTCAGTTGTTACACCCCATGCAACATCCACATCACCTCTTTGAACAAGCAAGAACCTGTTCGTCTCCTCAGGTACATCCTTTATTATGATCCTTTTAACACTTGGTTCACCAGCCCAATACCTCGGATTTGACTGCAGAACAACTTGTTCGTTTCTCTTCCACTCAACAATTGTGTAAGGACCAGCGCCAGTTCCAGGTGATTTATCCAGTAAGAATGCTTGCCCCAAATCTTTGTCTTTTTCGTTCGCAAGTACAACTTTTTTATTGACTACACCGCCCCATGGCGGAGCAATGATTGACAGCACTATATTCTTTGCCAAAATTTTTGTCTTGAGAACCACTGTTTGTGGATCGACAGCAACTATTTTTTCATCCATATTCTCCACTGTGAAACCAAGTTCTTTGAATAGCCATACTGGAGATTTGTTGATCATTAAGACTCGCTTATAAGAGAAGACCACATCTTCCGAGGTTAATGGATCACCGTTTGAAAAGGTCAATCCCTTTCTCAATCTGAAAGTCCAGACTAGCTCATCTCCCTGCTTCACCACATCCCAGCTTTCAGCAAGGTCAGGGACCGCCGATATGACACCATTGACAGGTTCTAATTTTGTTAAACCAGAATAAGCAGCGGTCACAACAGCCGCGGCAAAGGTTTCATAACATACTGCAGGATCAAGTGTGATGAAAATTTGAGTTGTAGCGGCAATAACAAGAGTATCTTTTGGCGTAGCTGCAAAAACATTCACAATCACGGACAAAGCCATGATCGTTAATAGCAATTTCTTCCACATAAAAAATCCCCCCTCGAAGAGTTTAAATACATTGTATCAGTTACATCACAAACTGTCAATCGCGGTTTTACTAAATTTTCCCTAAGCAGGATTTTTCCAATTTAATGCATGTATAGAACACATCTTACTTTTCTATTCTCATCAACACTGTACATTTCAACTGGATTTTTGCATTGATTTTTCCTATACTTGCACCTTGGCTCGAAAGGACAACCTGGTGGAGGGTCTATAAGGCTGGGTGGTTCTCCTATGTTTCCAAGCTTTCTTTTTTCAGCATTCGGGTTCGGAAAAGCACTAAGTAATAACTGTGTGTACGGATGAAGAGGATTTGCAACAACCTCGAGCGCATTCCCTTCTTCTACAATTATTCCAGCATACATAACTACTATTCTATCTGAAATGTACCTTGCTGCTGCTAAATCATGTGTTACATGTATAAAGGTTATCTTGTACTCTTCTCTAAGATTCAGCATCAAATTCAAGATGCTTGATTTAATAGAAACATCAAGCATTGATGTTGGCTCGTCTGCCAAGATTATCTTTGGTTTCGTGATGATGGAGCGTGCAAAAGCAACTCTTTGCCTCTGCCCACCTGATAATTCGTGAGGGAACTTATTCAGAAAAAGTCCTGGAGGAGAAAGTTCCACATCTTCCAAAGCCTGCTGAACGATCCGATCTACCTCACTTTTTTCCCTTATGCCTTGAATCCTAAGTGGTCTTTCGAGGATGTATTTAACCCGCTTTGTCGGATTTAAGGATGAAAAGGGGTCCTGAAAAACTATTTGAACTTTTTTTCTAAAGTCCAATTCTTTTTTTCTTCCAAACTTTTTTGGCAATTTTGAACCGAAAAAGGTCATTGTGCCTCGATCTTCTATGTAAATCCTTCCGATAACCCTAAGTAGAGTGCTTTTACCACAACCGCTTTCACCAACTATTGACAGTATTTCTCCATCTGACAGATTGAGGCTGATATTTCTCAAAGCCCTGACTTTAAAAGTTTTAAAACCTTTGTGAATCGTGAAGGTTTTCTCTAGATTCTCCACTTCGAGTATAAATGACACTTTACCCACCTTCCGCTTTCACTCAATTTTGTTTCTTCCGGCGGCAGCGACCTGCATTTTTCAAACGCATAGCCGCACCTATCTGCAAATGAACAACCCCTTATTTCTTTCGAAAGATCAGGTGGCCTACCGGGTATGCTTTTGTATTTTCTAAGTTCTCCTGTGATACTCGGAATAGCTTCTAAAAGAGCTTTCGTGTAAGGGTGCTTAGGATCCTCCAGGACTTCTTTAGATTGTCCATACTCAACAATTTCTCCAGCATACATTATGGCGATATGCTTGGTGATCTCAAAAAGTAAAGATATATCATGTGTTATTAGAATCGCCGAAAAATTTGCTTTATTAAACAGCTCTTGAAATTCCTCAATTATTGCTCTTTGAACAACAGTATCCAGAGCTGTTGTTGGCTCATCTAAAATAACCAATTTCGGTGAAAAGAGCAAGGCCATCGATATTACCACTCTTTGTCTCATACCGCCAGACATTTGGTGAGGATATGAATCCAGGAACTTGGCATCAAGATTGACAAGCTTCATGACTTCAATCATTCTTTGTTTAATCTTGTCAATGTCTTTCTCATTACTATGCTCCATGTAGACATCGATCATTTGATCTTTGACCTTAAGCACCGGGTTGAGTGAATTCATAGAACTTTGTGTAACAAACGAGAATTCCACCCACCGCTTTCTTCGAAGCTCTTCGTCAGATATCTTAAGTAAATCTATTCCCTCTAAAAGCACTTCTCCTGACGTTATTTTTCCTGGTGGTTTTAACAGTTTGAGAATTGCTAAGGCAAGTGTTGACTTCCCACATCCAGATTCGCCGGCAATCCCTAGGAAATCGTTTTGATACACAACAAAAGAACAGTTACGCACAGCGTGATAGAACTCTTTATTCTTTAAGTATCCTGCATTTAGTTTCTTTACCTGAAGCAGTGGATTTTCCACCATTTTATCACCTCATGATCTTCTCAGTCTTGGATTTGTGAGCTCATCTACGTAGAAATTGAGTAAGGCAAAGGCTGTTCCCAAGCTTGCAATAGCAACACCCGGTGCAAGAACCCAGTACCACATTCCATTTAATAAAGCATTTGCTGACTGCGCCCAATAAAGCATCGTACCCCAAGTTATCTTGCTAACATCACTTAATCCAAGAAAAGACAAGGAGGCTTCGCCTAATATTCCATAGAGTACAGCCGAGAAAAAATTCGATACTATAAGTGATGCCATATTTGGAAGTATTTCAAAGAACATTATTCTAAAGTTACTTTCACCAATGGATTTCAGAGCAATGACAAAATCCCTTTTTTTGAGTGTCAAAATCTGAGATCTTATAATCCTTGCTCCACTTCCCCAACTGGTCAGGGCAATAACTAAAATTACAAGTAAAGGACCACGAGCCTTTATATAAGCTGAAATGACTATCATCAAAGGTAAGCCAGGAATAACCAAAAAAACATCAGTAAGAGTAGAAAGTATTCTGTCAGTTATTCCCCCATAATAACCTGCCGCCATCCCAACAATCACCGAGAGCAAAGTCATCAAAGCCCCCACCGATAGGCCAATGAGTATGGACAGTCTAGATCCATGTATTAGTTGCGAAAAGATATCTCTTCCGAGCCTATCAGTGCCGAGGAGATTCTCTTTTGAAGGAGGTTGGTAAGGTGAATTCACGATCTCACTTGGATGGTATGGAGCAATGAAATCGGCGAATATCGCAACTATTAAATGAATGGTAATCAACACAAGTGCAAAGTACAATTTTTTCATTTGGCATCCTCCAGGTTCAGACTCTCACCCTTGGATCCAATACTCCGTAGGTGAGATCAACTATCAAGTTTGCAGTCAGTACTGAAAAAGAAATTATCAAGAAAAGTGCTTGAATCAAAGGATAGTCTTGACCAATAACTGCTCTGTACAACGTGAAACCTATACCCGGATACGAGAAAACTATTTCAGTTAGCAGAGCACCACTGACTACAAAGCCAAGCGAGAGACCAAAAGCAGTGAAGCTTGGCAAAATGGCATTTCTTGCAGCATATCTTAACAGAATGTCTCTTCTCTTAAGCCCTTTCGCTTCTGCAAGCAGAAGAAAATCTTCAGCAGGAATATTCACCATGTTGTTTCTCATCGTGAGGATCCATCCGCCTAGTGATGCTATTATTAGGGCTATAGCAGGCAGGAAACCGTGGTATAGAACGTCTCCTAGGAAGTTGACACCTTTTAGAAAGTGCTTTGTTGAATATGCACCTGAGATCGGAAATAACCTCAATTTGAAAGCGAATACATAAAGTATCAGCATGGCTAACCAAAAATATGGTATTGATCGAAGCAGTATAGAGACCATTAGTAAAGCAACACCGGAACTCTTCTCTCTATTCCAACCTGCGTAAACACCAAGTAAGGTGCCTACTATGAAACTGATTACTGTTGATATTCCTACAAGACCAACTGTCCATGGAAGTGCAGTGGATATCACTTGACTTACTTTCACTGGATAATAAACATAAGAAACGCCAAAATTACCAGTCAGAATGTTTCTGAGATATTCTATGTACTGGCTGAACAAAGATTTTTCGCCATCCACTCCCAGGGCTATTTTCATCGCTGCAACTGCGTTTGGATCGAGTTCATACCTAGAAAGTATTCTTTCGGCAGGATCTCCAGGCATCAAACGTGGTATCAAAAAATTTAGAGTAACTGCTACAAAAAGGGTAAATAAGTAAAAACCAAGCTTCTGAAGAAAATACTTCACGAACACCCTCTCCCATCAAAACCTCAGCCCACTTGGGGCTGAGGTTTCGAAAGTCCTATTTTTTGCAAAAGATCAAGCCATGCTAAGCACTTGCTACTATCTTCTTGGGATCAATTTGAGTACGAGATATATCTTATCCATTCCGGTTATTCTTGGTTCAACAAACGCGTTGTTTTCATTAGGCCATCCAGTGAAATTTTTCTCAGAATAAATGAACCAAACCGGGTTATAGAACAACGGAACAGCGGGAACGTTGTCAAGCACTATTTCTTGCAATCTCTCCATTATTGATTTTCTTGCTTCAAGCTGGTCTGTAAGTTTTATTTTTGCAAGAAGTGCGTCAGTCTCCTGATCGATCCATCCACCTCTGTTACTTCCTCTATAAGCATTTGCTGAGTTCAGGAAATTATCGTAAAAAATGTATGGATTCGCTCCATAGTTTGCCCAGCTTAGTGCAAGATCATAGTTTTTATTTCGAATGAGATCAAGATATTGACCATAATCAACCGGCGTAGTTTTGAATTCTATGCCTATCTTTTTCAACTGCTGCGATAGTACCTCACAAACAGCAATCCAGTCGGTCCAACCTGCTGGTACTATGATTTCATACGATAGTTTCTTGCCAGCCAGTTCGTATATCCCATCTTTACCCTTCCTGTAGCCTAGCTGTTCGAGTAACTTAGTAGCTTGCTGTGGATTGTAAGACCACCATTTGTCTTTTAATTTCTGGCTTATTAGATAGGAGTAGCCATCTTTGATCAAAACTGGGTTTACTCGGACAGCATAATTTGTCATTGCGACTTTAATGATCTGGTCAGTATCGATAGCATATGCAATAGCTTTCCTAAGTGTTGTGTTTTTAAACGGCTCTCTTTCAAGATTGAAGAAGACAAAAACAGGATTTCCACCAACGAACCAGTATTTGATGTTCGGATTTTGAATCTTTTCAATTAATGGATAGTTAATTCCTGCCCAATCAATTTCTCCGTTTGCAACTGCAAGTTGTGCAGATTCATTTCCACTAAAAGCTGGTACTCTTATGCTTTCCACTTTAACCTTATCTGCTTGCCAATAGTTCGGATTTTTCTTCAAGACAAAGACCTGTGGCGAGAAACTATCCAGTACATATGCACCCGTGCCAATTGGTTCTTCGTTGGTAAACTTTGAGGGATCCTCCACTTTTCCCCAAATGTGCCTTGGAACTATATAAACACCAAATAAACTGTACAAAAACATTGTATTGACATCGGAGAGAACAAATTTCAGCGTTGTATCGTCTATCTTTTCAACTGAGCTTAAACCTGCTCTCCAAACACCTACCGCGTCTAAAGCAGGGAATTTCTTAAGCATCTCAAAGGTGAATAGA
>JBEPZZ010000026.1:0-23574 GCA_041640575.1 Pseudothermotoga sp.
AGAGACTTTAGAATTTGCAAGAAAGTCTCGAGAAGAAGGCTACGAGGTAATTATCGCTGCTGCCGGAATGGCTGCGCACTTACCCGGATTTATTGCTGCGAACACAACTCTACCAGTTATAGGTGTCCCTATCGCATCAACTTTGAACGGCTTGGATGCGTTGCTTTCTATATGCCAGATGCCTCCAGGTATTCCAGTTGCTACTATGGCAATTAATGGAGCAAAAAACGCTGCACTGTTTGCAGTGGAAATTTTGGCTCTGAAGTATGAAAGTTTGCAGAAAAAACTTCTGGAATATCGTGAGGAAATGCGCAAGAAGGTTATCGAAAAAAATCAACCCAAACCTTAAAGGAGTGGTTTTAATGAAAAGACAGCTTATTTACGAAGGCAAGGCAAAGAAGGTGTACTCCACCGACGATGAAAACTTACTAATAATTGAGTACAAAGACGACGCAACAGCATTTGACGGCAAAAAACGTGGTACGATACCCAACAAAGGTGCTCTGAACAACAAGATTTCTGGAATCCTTTTTCAATACCTTGAGAAAAATGGCATTAAAACACACTTTGTGAAATTGTTATCAGATAATGAACAGCTTGTCAAAAAGGTTCGAATAATCCCTATTGAAGTCATTGTTCGTAATATTGTTGCTGGTAGCCTTTCTAAAAGATTGGGGATACCAGAAGGTGCTGAACTGAAGCGAACAGTCCTGGAATTTTGTTATAAAAACGATGAACTTGGCGACCCAATGATCAATCATTACCATGCTCTAGCAATGGAACTGGCAACTGAAAGTGAACTGAAAAGGATAGAAGAGACAGCATTGAAAGTCAACGAACTGCTCAGAAAATTCTTTGCTGAGAGGAATATCATCCTGGTCGACTTCAAACTTGAATTTGGTAGACAGGATAGCGAGATACTCTTAGCCGACGAAATTTCGCCAGACACCTGCAGATTCTGGGATTCGGCAACAAGGGAAAAACTTGATAAAGATCGCTTTAGAAGGGACCTTGGAAACGTTCAAGAAGCATATTGGGAAATCTATAGACGATTAAGTAAGGAGATGTGATATGTACAAGGTAAAACTTTTCATAAAGCTTAAAAAACAAGTTCTGGATCCACAGGGAAACGCCGTACGAAATGCTTTAAACAACCTTGGATTCAGTGAGGTCAAATCCGTCAGAATCGGCAAGCTGATTGAAATAGAACTTGAAGCTCTTGATCAAACTGATGCAGAGCAAAAAGTGAAGCAAATGTGTGAAAAACTTCTGGCAAATCCTGTTACCGAAGATTATGAGATTTTCAGTTTGGAGGAACTCAAATGAAATGTGCGGTTATAGTGTTTCCAGGTTCGAACTGTGACGCTGATGTTTTCCATGTTGCACGCCATGTTCTTGGTTTCGATACATACTATGTATTTCACAAAGAATCGTTTTACCCAGCAGACTTTGACTTAATTGTGCTGCCAGGAGGCTTCTCCTACGGTGACTACCTGCGGCCAGGTAGCATTGCAAGGTTTTCACCAGTTATGAATAGTGTGATCGAAGCCGCAAATAAAGACGTTCTAGTGCTAGGCATTTGTAATGGATTTCAGATCCTAACTGAGGCCGGTTTGTTACACGGAGCACTTTTAAGAAACAAAGATCTCCGTTTTCACTGCCACGACGTGTATTTAAAAGTCGAAAGAAATGACACTCCCTTTACTTGTCTTTTTGAGGTTGGCGAAGTTGTGAAAATGAGTATAGCACACGGGGACGGAAACTACTACACGAGTAATCCTTTGTCTGTGTTGGACAAAGTTGTCTTCAAATACTGTGATAAACACGGAAAAATTGTAGAAAGTGCCAATCCGAACGGATCAATCTTTAACATAGCTGGGATAACAAATGAGAGGGCAAATGTTTTAGGATTGATGCCTCACCCCGAGAGATGTGCTGAAGAAATTCTTGGATCAACTGGGGGAAGAAAACTGTTTGAATCTATAGCCGCTTATCTGGAACGAAGGAAGGTGAAGTGTTGAAATACAAGGAACTTGGTTTAACTGACGTCGAATATTCGAAGATATTGCAAGATCTTGGCAGAGAACCAAATGATGTTGAGCTTGGAATGTACTCAGTGATGTGGTCTGAACACTGCAGTTACAAGCATTCTAAGCCGTTGCTCAAACTTTTTCCAACCACTGGCAAGCATGTTGTCCAAGGTCCCGGAGAAAATGCTGGTATTGTCGACATCGGGGATGGGCTAGTTGTTGTTTTTAAGATGGAGAGTCATAATCATCCTTCAGCTGTCGAACCCTTTCAGGGTGCTGCGACGGGAATTGGTGGAATCGTCAGGGATATTTTGGCAATGGGCGCAAGACCAATAGCCTTACTTGATTCATTAAGATTCGGTGATTTGAACAAGCCTCGAGTTAAATATCTTTTCTCGGGTGTTGTTAGTGGGATAGCACACTATGGAAATTGTATAGGTGTTCCAACGGTTGCAGGAGAGATATATTTTAGTAGTTGCTATGATGAGAACCCGTTGGTCAACGTAATGTGTGTCGGATTAGCCAGGAAAGAAGAGTTAAAGTTCTCGAGAACTAACAAAAGTAGTGCAAAAGTTCTTTTGGTTGGTGCCTTGACTGGTAGAGATGGCATTCATGGTGCAAGTTTTGCATCTCAAGATCTAGATGAAGACTCTCAGAGTAAAAAACCTTCCGTTCAGGTTGGGGATCCTTTTACGGAAAAACTTTTGATAGAAGCTTGTCTTGAAGCTTCAAAAATAGACGGTGTTCTCGCAGTACAAGATTTAGGTGCGGCTGGTTTAACTTCTGCATGCTCCGAGATTGCTTCCAAGTCTGACAAAGGAATAGTAATCGACGTCAGTAAAGTCCCAAGAAGAGAGCTGGGAATGACTCCGTACGAGATTGTGCTTTCTGAATCTCAAGAAAGAATGCTCTTAATTGTAGAAGATAAGGCATTAGAAAAGGTTAAACAAATTTTTGAAAAATGGGATTTGGTCTCTGCAGAAATTGGCTATCTCACTGAAGATGGATATTTTAGTGTCTATGAAGGAATGAATCTTGTTGCAAAAGTACCGGTTAAATCATTAACTGACGGAGTACCTATAGTGGAAGTGAAACCTCAAAGCCGTCGAACAAATTTGGAAGTAGTTCATCTGGCAGAACCAAAAAATCTTCAAGATGTCTTTTTGAAACTTATTTCAAGCGAAAACATCGCAAGCAAAAAGTTCGTCTTCGAGCAGTATGACCATAGAGTTGGAACGAACACAGTCGTCCTTCCAGGTGGGGATGGGATAGTTTTAAGGGTGAAGGGAACAAGAAAAGGTCTGTCTGTGAGCACTGATTGTAACTCGCTTTACTGTTACGTTGATCCATATGAAGGTGGCAAGATAGCCGTTGCTGAAGCTACAAGAAATGTTGTTGTCACAGGGGCACGTCCAATTGGGATCACAGATTGTTTGAACTTTGCAAATCCAGATAATGCAGAAGTATACTGGGAATTAAAGACCTGCATAGAAGGAATGGCAGAATCCGCAAGAGTGCTCGGAATACCCATTGTGAGCGGGAATGTCAGCCTTTATAACGAAAGCCCTCAAAGAAAAATATACCCTACACCAGTCGTTGGGGTTGTCGGATTACTTGAAAACATAGACAAGAGGTGTACTGCGGGATTCAAAAATGTTGGAGATATAATCGTACTCATAGGAAAACATAGCGATAAACTAACAGCATCAGAATACTTGAGAATTATTCACCATGTTGAACTTGGACCTGTTCCTGCGATTGATCTTGAGTTTGAAAAAAGACTTCAAGAGTTTTGCCTAGAAGCCATAAAAGAAGAAGTGTTGAACTCAGCGCATGATGTTTCAGAAGGGGGACTTGCTGTAGCCATTGCAGAGAGTTGTATACTTGGTGAACTTGGCGCAGAGTGCGAACTGAATACAAATGGCAGAAAAGATACTCTACTGTTTAGTGAAACCCAGTCCAGGATCGTGATTAGTACATCAATTGAAAAATTTTCGAGATTTGAAGAACTGTGCAAAAAATATGAATTGCCATTCATAGTACTTGGAAAAGTTGCTAGAGAAGGTTTCATAGTCAAGGTTAACGGTGAAAAAGTCATTGAGGTTCCAACGAATCAACTAACTGACTTATATATGAATGCGCTGGAGAGGAAACTGTTCGATGAAACTTAAGGAAGCTTGTGGGATATTTGGTATATATTCATTCAATTTCGATCCGGAGATAGCTCGAACGGTATACTATGCCTTGTTTGCTTTGCAGCACCGAGGTCAAGAAAGTGCTGGTATAGCTGTTAGTGATGGAAAGAAGATAAGGTACCACAAAGGCTTGGGTTTAGCCGTCGAGGTTTTCAAAGAAGAAGATCTACAAAAGCTTTATGGAAACATTGCTATAGGTCATGTCAGATATTCCACGACTGGTTCCAACACTTTCGCCAATTCACAACCAATTGTTGTTCAATGTATAGCGGGCGAACTTGCTATAGCGCATAACGGAAATATTGTAAACGCACAAGAAATAAGGACTCAACTTGAAACAAAAGGGGTTTTCTTCCAAACAACAACTGACAGTGAGGTAATTGCTGCAACCTTGGTACAAGGTTTTTCAAAATCCCTACAACAGACCATAAAAGAAACATTTAAATCTCTGCAAGGTGCTTATTCACTTGTGATAATGACGAATGATAAATTGATCGCCGTTCGTGACCCATATGGATTTCGACCATTATGCTTAGGTAAATACAATGGTTCATACGTTGTAGCTTCTGAAAGCGTTGCACTTGATGCAATCGGGGCACAGTTTCTTAGAGATGTCGAACCGGGTGAAATCATCGTAATCGATTCCTTTGGCCTAAGAAGTGAAAGATTCTCGTTAGAATCGAAAAAATCTCTATGTACTTTTGAGTATGTTTATTTTGCAAGACCTGACAGTGTGATTGACAGTGTAAGTGTGTATATGGCACGTTACAACATGGGTATCGAGCTAGCGAAGGAGCATCCTGCTGAAGCGGACTTGGTGATTGGTGTACCGGATTCAGGTACCGTCGCAGCAATAGGTTACTCCGATTGTTCAAAGATACGAAATGGTCTGGGTCTTATAAAAAATCGTTACATTGCAAGGACCTTCATTCAACCATCACAAAGGATGAGAAGTCTTGGTGTAAAGCTCAAACTAAGTGCACTCAAAGAAATTGTCAAAAATCAAAGAATAGTACTAGTAGATGATTCAATTGTTCGTGGTACAACAATGCACCAGATTGTTAGAATGCTGAAAGAAGCAGGAGCAAAGGAAGTTCACGTCAGGATAAGTTCACCACCAGTTAGATACAGTTGCTATTTCGGAATTGACACACCCACACAAAAAGAACTGGTGGCATCTGAGCTTGAAATTGAAGAAATTCGAAAATTGATTGAAGCAGAATCGCTTGGTTACTTGTCCATGGAAGGCTTAATCAGAGCGATAGGTTTGGAAAACAATCGGTTGTGTCTAGCTTGTTTTAATGGTGACTATCCATTTGATGTGCCAAAAGAAGGCAAAAAACACCTATTCGAAAAGCGATAACTGCGGGGTGGTTTAATTGAAAAGCTACAAGGAAGCAGGTGTTGATATTGATGCTGCAGACAGATCTGTGGAGATGATAAAACATTTAGCAAAGAAAACCTTTAACGAAAACGTTGTTGGAGACATTGGGAGTTTTGCAGGTTTTTATAAACTTACTGGTTATAAGAATCCGGTTCTGGTTTCGGGTACCGATGGTGTTGGAACAAAATTGAAAATAGCTTTCATGATGGATAAACACGATACAGTAGGAATCGATTGTGTTGCTATGTGTGTTAACGATGTTCTCGTTCATGGAGCATTCCCATTGTTTTTTCTCGATTATATAGCGACCGGAAAGTTGGTACCAGAAAAGATTGCACAGATTGTCAAGGGCATAAGTGATGGCTGTCTTGAGGCTGAATGTGCATTAATAGGTGGAGAAACTGCTCAAATGCCGGATTTCTATAAAGAAGACGAGTACGACCTGGCAGGTTTTGCTGTAGGCGCCGTAGAAAGAGAAATGCTGATAGATGGCTCAAGGGTGAGGGAAAAAGATATCGTCATTGGTATAGCTTCAAGTGGTCTTCACAGTAATGGCTTTTCGCTGGCAAGAAAAGTCCTGTTACCAAAATACAATCTCAATGAATACTTTGAAGATCTTGGAAAAACGCTCGGTGAAGAACTTCTAACACCAACCAAAATTTATGTGAAAGTTGTAAAGAGGATTGACTTGAAAAAAATTAATGCCATGGCCCATATAACAGGAGGAGGTCTTGTAGAAAATGTTCCAAGAGTACTACCCAGTGGCCTTGAGGTTGTCATAGACAAAAGTTCATGGCCATGTCCCCCAATTTTCAAATTAATTCAAAAAACGGGGCAAATTGACGAAAGTGAAATGTTCAGAACTTTCAACATGGGTATAGGTTTCGTGTTGATAACCAAAGACCAGTATGCTGATGAAGTGATGAGGAAGATAAACCAATTTGGGGACCACGCATATTTCATTGGTGTAGTTCGGAAAGGTGAGAGAGGTGTTGTGCTTGAATAAGCCTCTTAATCTGGGAGTTCTTGTTTCAGGACAGGGCACAAATCTTCAAGCGATCATTGACGCTTGCCAAAAAGGTGAGATCAATTGTCGTGTTAGTGTTGTTATCAGCAGCAGACAAGATGCTTATGCACTCATAAGGGCACGCAATCATGGGATACCAAACTTTGTTGTGCGTAAAAAAGATTATCCGAGCCAGATTGAATACGAAAAGGCTATGATCGAAATACTAAAAAATCATGGCGTTGAACTCGTAATTCTTGCTGGTTTTATGAAGGTACTGTCTCCATATTTTGTTGATCATTATAGAAATAGGATAATAAACATACATCCTTCTTTGATTCCTGCATTCTGTGGGAAAAATCTCTACGGTATGAAAGTTCATGAGGCAGTTATAGCATATGGTGCAAAAATCACCGGTGCAACGGTTCATTTTGTTGATGAAAATGTTGACGCCGGCCCGATAATACTTCAAGAACCTGTCAGCGTTGATCAGGATGATACGCCGGAAAGTCTTGCAGAAAAAGTACACAAAGTTGAGCATAAACTTTTGATCAAAGCTATCAAATTATTTTCTGAAAATAGACTGGAAATTCTAGGTCGAAAAGTAATCGTAAAGGAAGGTGACACCGTCTCATGATAGAGAGAGCACTGATTTCGGTCTATGACAAAACCGATTTGCTGGATTTCGCGCGTTTCTTGTTGGAACATTCGATAGAAATAATCAGCTCTGGAGGTACTGCGAGGTTTCTGAAGGAAAATGGATTAACGGTCAAAAGTATCGATGAGATAACCGGTTTTCCCGAGATCTTGAACGGTAGAGTCAAGACACTACATCCCAAGATCCATGGAGCTATACTTGCAGATAAACAAAAACGATCGCATTTAGAAGAGCTTTCAAGATTGTCCATTGAACCTATAGATATCGTTGTTGTCAACCTTTATCCCTTTGAGAAAACTTACATTAACAATGCACCTCACGAAGAAATAATTGAAAACATAGACATTGGTGGTCCAACACTCATTCGCGCCGCTGCGAAGAATTACATGAACGTTACTGTTATCTGCGATCCCAAAGATTATCAAACAGTCATTGACGAGATCAAACAATACGGTGAGGTTCGCCTTGAAACCAGGTTGAAACTTGCACATAAAGCCTTTGAACTGACTGCTTATTACGATTCACTCGTGGCAAGGTATTTTCGTGAGAAAACAAAGGAGATTTTCCCTGAGGTTCTTACATTTGGTTTCAGGCGCCATCAAATTCTAAGATATGGCGAAAACCCTCATCAATTGGCCGCATCTTACATGGATTTGAAAACTGAGGGAACGATACTAAATGCCGAACAGCTTTGGGGTAAGGAGCTCTCTTTCAACAACGTTCTGGATGCTGATTCGGCATTGAACATTATTAGGGAATTCGAAGAACCATGCGCCGTTGGAGTCAAACACAACAATCCCTGTGCAGTTGCATGTGGTAAAAATTTGGTCGAGGCTTATCAAAAAATGTATGAAGCGGATCCTTTATCAATATTTGGTGGTATCGTCGCATTGAACAGAATTGTTGACGAAGAAACAGCTGAAAAGATGTCAGAAATCTTCCTTGAAGTTATCATCGCACCTGATTACAGCTCAGAAGCATTAAAAATTTTAACGAAAAAGAAAAATCTAAGGCTACTCAAAGTTGAGATCAGTAAGCCATCAAGTGTGGAATATGATCTGAAAAAAGTCTCAGGAGGGGCACTTGTTCAAACTCCAGACTTGGTGACTTATGAATCACTTAAATGTGTCACCTTTAGAAAACCGACAGAAGAAGAAATGAAGGAGATGTTATTTGCATGGAAAGTTGTTAAGCATGCAAAATCAAATGCAGTAGTCATGACGAAAAATTCCGCTACGATTGCGATCGGTTGTGGGCAAGTCAACAGATTATGGCCAACAGAGCATTGTGTCCGCATAGCTGGCGAAAGAGCAAAAGGAGCAGTTTTAGCTTCAGATGCTTTCTTCCCATTTTCTGATGCCGTTGAAATTGCTGCAAAAGCTGGTGTTACAGCTATTATTCAACCTGGAGGTTCAGTCCGAGATGACGAAGTTATACAGGTCGCAAATGATTACAACATTGCAATGATTTTTACAGGAACCAGGCATTTCAAACATTGACAGCTGGTTGGTGATCACGGTGAAAATTCTCATAGTCGGTTCAGGTGGAAGGGAGCATGCTATCAGTTGGAAACTTGCAAAGGATGATCCTACCATCAAGCTTTACTGTGCTGGCCAAAACGCAGGAATAAGTCAGATTGCAGAATGCGTTAACCTCAAATCAGTTAGTGAAATAACCGATTTTGCTCAAAAAAATAATATAGATTTTACCATCGTTGGTCCAGAGGCTTTCCTTGTTGAAGGCATAGTGGACGAATTTTCAAGAAGAAACCTAAAAATTTTTGGGCCATCAAAAACGGCAGCGCAGCTTGAGGCAAGCAAAGCCTTTGCTAAAGAATTCATGGCGAAGCATAAAGTTCCAACGGCTGATTTTGTCGTGTTTGATGACCCAAGTGAGGCGATTAAATTCGTTGAGAAAAGGAACGAGCCTGTCGTTATAAAAGCTGATGGGCTTGCTGCTGGGAAAGGGACCTTTGTAACAAAATCAAAAGCAGAAAGTGTTGAAGCCATAGATTTGATTATGAGAAAGAAAATCTTTGGTGAGTCAGGCAAGAAGATTGTAATTGAGAAATTTTTGGCAGGAAAAGAGGTTTCAGCTTTAGCCTTTTGTGATGGTTTTAGTATCATACCAATGCCCGGTTGTATGGATTACAAAAGGGCATATGACGGTGATCAAGGACCAAATACGGGTGGGATGGGATGCGTTTCACCTGTGCCACATTATGACGAAGAAATCCAAGAAATGGTGAGAAAAACTATTTTTGAAAGAACTCTTAATGGACTCCAAGAAGAAAAGATTGACTACCGCGGTGTAATATATGCTGGTTTGATGATAACGAAGCAAGGGCCATATGTACTTGAATATAATTGCCGTTTTGGTGACCCAGAAACACAAGTACTAATGATTCTTCTCAAAACGAATCTTCTTGAAATACTTTATGCGACGGTTGAGCAGCAGCTTTCGAAAATCAAAGTAGATTGGTTTAATAAAGCTTGTGTCTGTGTCGTGCTAGCAAGTGGTGGATATCCTGAAGCCTATGAAATTGGCTACGAAATTGAGGGCTTAGATAAGTGTGAAACATTAGTCTTTCATGCAGGTACTAAGAAAATTAACAACAAGTATGTCACAAACGGTGGAAGAGTTCTAAATATCTGTGCGATGGATGAAACCATTTCAGAAGCTCGAGAAATAGTTTACAAAGAAATTCTAAAGATTCGGTTTAACAAAATGCATTACAGAAAGGATATAGGCCTCAACCTTTGATACCGGTCATCGTAATGCCTTTTATTAAGTATTTCTGACCCACTAAGAAAACAACTATTGAAGGAATTACACCAACAGTTGCTGCTGCCATCAAAAGGTTCCAGGTCGTTCCGTACATTCCTTGAAAACTCGCCAAACCAATTGTTATAGTTTTCATTTTGTCTCTGCTCACGATTATCAGTGGCCAGAGGAGATTGTTCCACTGAAACACAAAGGTAAGAACAGCCAATGTGGAAACTGCTGGTATAGCCATTGGTACTATGATTCTCCATAAGATGTAGAACCTTGTTGCGCCATCTATCCTTGCTGCATCCTCATAATCTCTGGGAATGGTCATGAAAAATTGGCGCATCAGAAAAACACCAAATACCGTAAAAACATTCGGTATTATCAAACCAAAATAAGTATCTGTCCATCTCAACCACTTCATCAAAATAAAATTTGGTATCATGGTGACTTGACCAGGGATCATCATCGTTGCAAGAAAAAGCAGGAATAATTTATCCCGTCCTGGAAACTCCAATCTTGCGAACGCGTATGCACTCAGGCATGCCACAAAGACATGTAAAACTGTTATACCTCCGGACACTATAACACTATTCAACATGTAAACACCTATTGGAGCCAGAGACCAAATTCTCGAATAATTTTCAAGCTGAAAATATTTAGGTATCCATCTTGGAGGATACTCAAAAACCTCACCAAGTGCTTTGAAAGAAGTTGAAACCATCCAGAGAAACGGTACAATCATTAACGAACATACGATAATCATAAATAAGAAAAGAATTAGATTGATTATAAATTCTTTTTTCTTCCTCTTCATTCGTAATAAACCCACCTTCTTTGATAGAAAAATTGGATCAAGGTAGCAATAAAAATTATTGCAAAAAGTACCCATGCAATTGCGGAAGCATAACCCATTCTAAACCATTGAAACGCATTGCTGTAAATGTAATATACTATTGTGCTTGTAGCATAGCCAGGACCACCACCAGTGAGAATATAAGCTTGGTCAAAGACTTGGAATGAACTTATCACGTTTATTACTATGACAAAGAAAGTTGTAGGTGAGAGCAAAGGAAGAGTTATATACCAGAAACTCTTGAATTTGTTGGCACCATCAATCCATGCGGCTTCATACAGAGATATCGGTATACCTTCAAGACCCGCCATAAAAATGATTGCCGACAAACCCAAATCTTTCCAGACGCTAAATATTATTAATGCAAGTAACGCCCAGTTTGCTTGTGAAAGCCATCTTGGAAGATTTGAGAATCCTAATGTGTAGAGAAATTCATTAAGCAATCCAAAATCGGCGTTGAATATCCATCTCCAGACCATCGCTGCAGAAACAGTTGGAACAATTACAGGTAGGAAAACTATTGCTCTGAAAATTGTACGCCCTGGAATTCTTCTAACCAAAATCATCGCTAAGAATAATCCAAGTATGACTCTAGACGGGACAGTACCAATCACGAACCAGAACGTATTTTTTAGAACCAACCTAAAAGTTTGATCATGACTCAGTAGTTTTATGTAATTTTCAAAGCCAACAAATTTTGGCTGAGTCACCAAATCCCACTCAAGGAAGCTTAAAATAAACGAAGTAATAACTGCAGCAAAAACAAAAATTGAAAATCCAATGAAACCAGGTAAAAGAAAAAACCAACCCGTTAGTGCTTCCTTTGTTCTCAATTTCATTGTTTCCCCTCAATTCCGAATAGCATCGCCGCATTCTTGTACATTATGAAGTCGATTTCCTCTCGAGAAAGTCCCAGCGATCTTAAAGCATCATACCAACTATATACTTCAGTGTACATTTTTTCAATAGTGCTGTCTGTACCAAAGACCAATTTCCTTGTTGATATGTCCTTTTTTATGTAACCACCTTCAACGATGTGTCTCCGTACAATTTCTCCTCCAGATAAATCGAAAAAGACAAATCTTCTCCACCTAGCAATAGCGCACGAGATATGATATTCCGGCCATCCAAGATGCGCACCTATAATTTTCAGTCTGGGAAAAGTATTAGCTATTGTATCGAGGTATACCGATCTCATCCTTGCAGAGGACTTTTTCTCAAGTAATCTTACGAAAAACGATTGTGGAACTTCTTCAAAAGGATCTGCATTGTCCACTAAATAATCCACAGGTCCACCTATTATACCAGTATGAAAAAGTATCACCATATTGTTTTCCTCAGCTTGTTCATAAAATGGGAAATAATCAGGATTATCGTAATCTTTCTCCGTAAGTATTACCTTTAAACCTTTAAAACCAATTTTGGCGTATTGTTTAACATACTCTGGGGGATCTTTATCGAGATTTATCCAAGCCAAACCTAAGAACAAATCTGGGTAATCTCTAAATGCTCTTTCTACAAGGTGATTTGCACCTTCTGTGCCAATCAACACTATCTTACGTACATTACAATCCTGCGCATACTTGAGTAATTTATTCAATCTAGTTTCATATTCACTTTCAGATCGCACAAAATGAACATGACAATCAAAGATTCTTTCTAACATTGCATCACTCCAAAAATGTGCGGCGCTTGGCGCCGCACAAATTTACCATCTACCACCCTGTTGTATCATTTTTGTTACTTCTTTTGTCACATATTCCAAAACTTCAACAACACTCTTTTGGCCGGTCCACACATAATCGAGTTCACGAGTAATATATTCAAAGATTTCCCACCAGTTTGGTATTTGAGGAAATTTGACACCAAAGCTTGTTTCAGTAAAGAATATGAGCCTCTCTTGTTCACTCGGTGGGTTGCTGATGAAAGCTTTGACAGTTTCTGGTGTCCTCATTGCTGGGACCGCATCTCCACTTTTAGCAAAAATTGACTGACCTTCTGGTCCACACAAAAATTCCATGAATTTCCAAGCAGCTTCTTTATTTTTAGATTTTGCATACATAACAAAGCCAGCACCACCAAGTGTATTTGTCCTTGTCACCTGATATGGAAGAGGAGCTACGCCAAATCGCAAGTTTCTGTTTGTGAGAAAGGAAGCAATTTGGGCCGCGTTCGAAAGCACCATCGCTACTCGTCCCGTCGTAAAGAGCTCAGCCGCTGAACCAAGCTGTGCTAGTTCGGCGATCGAAGGTGTCACTTTGTAACTAAGTATCATATCCGCGAGAAACTGAATGGCTTCAACTGCTGCTCTCTCATTCAATGTACACTTTGTTGGTGAATCATAATTATCAACGATTTTACCACCATTCATGTGTATCCAAAGATGCCATTTGTTTCTTTCGAGAACTACTCCCCACTGTGTTACCCTACCTCTAGAATCTACTTTGGTAAGCTTTCTTGCAGCATCAAGAAATTTTTGCCAGTCCCATGAATAGTCTGGATACGGAATCCCAGCTTCATCAAAGAGCAATTTGTTGTAAAAGAGAACGGTAGTATCGTTATCTCTTGGGAAGCCGTAAATCTTTCCGCGATAAGTGAAGGTACTTAGAAGTTCTTGATTGTAACTTTCTACCGGAAATTTTGACTTTTCGATATACGGTGTTAGGTCCTCCAAAACTCCTTTGCTTGCCCAACTTGGTATGGTGTGCAAGAACATAACATCTGGCGCGTCTTCGGCAGCCATCATGGCTTGAATTTTGTCAAAGTAGGTTGACCATGGATAGTTTATGATTTCGACTTGAATGCCAGGATTCTTCTTCATGAAGGTTCTAACAATCTCTTCATATGGTGGTAGCTCAGCAGGTGAACCCCAGAAAGAAAACCGAATCTTTTCGGCAAAAAGGAGTGTCATGGCTGATAGAACAATGAGAATTGCTACCAGTAACCTCTTCATGAAAATCCCCCCTCTTAAAAAAGTGTTCACAAACAGTTTATCATTATTCAACAACTTTTGTCAAGGGTTGAAAAAAGTCAGTATAGATTTACGTTTTCTGAGTGATAAAATAAATTAAGGTGATAAATCTGTGAGAATTAGAAACAGTCTACACATCAAGAAAAATAATTTAAGACTTATTTTGAGAACACTCATAAGAAACCAAGGTATTACACAGTCGGAAATAGCTCGGATGCATGGCGTCGGAGTATCAACAATTTCTCAAATATTGAACCCTTTGATGTACAAAGGAATTGTTGTAAGAAAAGCTTATGGCCAGTCTTCTGGTGGGCGGCGCCCAGCATTATTAACACTAAATACTGATGCGGCCCTCACCGTGTGTATAGACCTATCGTCACATCAAGGTAACGCTGCTTTGATTGATTGTGGGCTCAACATTAGAAAAAGTTTTAACTTTGAATTTTTAGACGATAAAAGAATCGCGTTGACTCAGCTGGCTGGAGTTATCTCTTCTCTTGCGGGTGAGGCTTCTGATCATAAGATCCTAGGTGCTTGTGTTGCCATCTCTGGAGTACCAAGTCCAAAAACCGGCGAAATAAACAGCAGCCTTATGAACTCGCTTGTTGGATTACCAGTTTCAGCTTTGCTTAGTGAGCAGTTAAAAGTGAAAGTTTATGTTGAAAATGATGCCAATCTGTCAGCGATAGGTGAGTTTATGCTGTTAAGAGAAAACATAAAGAACATGTTTTACATTCACATGGGAGAAGGCCTAGGTGGTGGAATCATAATTGACGGAGATATTTTCACGGGAGACGACGGATACAGTGGTGAAATAGGAAGATTGATCTACTGTGCTGATAAAATGGTAACTGTTGGTGAAATTTATGAAAGATCATTTACCGAAAAAGACAGCAGCATTAGGGATGAAATCATGAAAAAAGTAATTCTCACTGTAATATCTAACATTCGTTGCACCCTTGACATAAGAAACTATGTTATTGGTGGAAAATATGCTACCTTTGATGAATCAACTTTGAAAGAGATCGAACAGTCTGTCAGAAACATTTTCTACGGTTTTGATGTCAAAATTACAAAGTCAAAAAATCCAACAAAATCTGTCCTTCTAGGATGCGCACAGTTCATATTGGAAAACGAAATCTTTCGACTTTGAAATGATAGATGAATATGAGATTCAAGTACTGCTAAGAAATTTCTTCTAGTCATCTAATTTCTTGGCTGATCTACAAGCTTTTTCCTACATTTATAAGCGAAAATACCATATTAGGCAAACAGCTGCCAATTTACTTGACCTACAAATGATCTTACTATGTCGGGTCTGATTAGTGATCTTTGCAGAACACTATATTCCATAGTAATCTTCAAAACAATATTTCCGAAAAATGGAAATACTTGCTTATACCTGATATGCACCAATCTTAAAGAACCAAATTTCGCAGCAAAATTGCTAGTCTATAATTCATAGAGAAAATTTTTGGGAATTAACATGTTAATCAATTTCTTTCAAGCTTTTTGAAATTCTAAATCTTGTTTCTAGTTTTGAAAGAATGCATACTGCAAGTGGGGTCATCTAACACAAAATTGTTACATTGATCCGTACGCATTGATAACTGGCCGAAACCACTTGAGCATTAAACAGAGAATGTGAAAAATATTCTGCTAAGATTAGGCGAATTTATATCACTTATAAAATGCTTTTTTAAGATACTACTGTTCAGAATTAGCGAAAAGGAAAAAAACAGATCGGTTATAATTTCTGAAACATATGTGAGCGGTGAAACAAACGTTCTTTTACCATTTTACCTTCAGAAACTTTGCAAACTCATGGACTACTTCCAAAAATTTATGACTCGTCAACCATTCTTCCCAGCCCATCTTTTTGTATATTTTCGCAACAAGCCAGGGATAATTAAGTCTGTCAAGAGTTACCGTGTCAACTATTTTTGCGAGCGTTCCTGCCAAATTTCTTGGATTCATCGGCAACACTGGGCCAACGAAAATATTCGTCTTGATATCGTGCTTCTTAAGTATCTTAACCAATTCAATTCTTTCCCCAATAGGGCTAGCTCCTGGTTCGAGAATTCCTCTCACCTGTTCTGAATCAGTTGTGATTACAACAGTAACTTCTGCATCCCTTAACAACTCAATATCCCTGATGACAAGTACTGACTTAGTCATCACACGAAAATCACGCCAATGGGAAACCAAGATTTCAAGCACTTTCCTTGTGATTTGATATTTTCTCTCAGCATGTTGATATGGATCACAAACACTTGACAAAAAGAATCTCCCGCTGGCCTTGGGCAATTGTTTTTCTAGAACCTGTGGGAGGTTCACTTTCACCCATATATCTTTTCCCCAAGTTCCTCGCATTTGTTTAAAGGAACCTATGAATCTTGCGTAACAATATTTACATGCATGAGTACAACCAATAAATGGATTTATGGAATACTCCGCAACTGGGATCTCAGTTCTATTAAAGGCTTTTTTACAAGCAATTTCATATACCAACTTCAATCACTCAGTTCAAGGATAACAGAAAGCGATTCATAATGGAAGTTACAACCTGACTAGCACTAGTGTTGTTGGCACTTAAACCATAGGTTCTCGTTTGGTTCTCCGAGAGTAAGCAACTTTTTCATTCACAAAAAATTCAATTTTAATCCGGCAAGGAATACCAATTTCGTTCCCAATTAGCTTGAGAATGTTACTAAGACTAACTGATTTACTCTCAACCATTCATAAAACAGCATAAACGCAATTGAATGCTAAAATTTTTAGTTGGGAGGGACCAGATTGATAGCTGTAGTTGGAAGCACCAACGTTGATTTTGTTGTAAAAGTGAAGAATTTCACACGACCAGCACAAACTCAAACTTGCCTTTCATTTGAAAGATTCAGTGGCGGAAAGGGCGCAAATCAAGCTGTTGCTTGTAAAAGAGCGGGAGCCGATGTTTATTTTTTGACTTGCACTGGAAATGACTTCAATGGTCAATTTGTCAGAGAGAAACTTCTCGAAGCTGGCATCAGGGAAGGTATTGAAATAGTGGATGCTCCGAATGGTTTTGCTCTGATAGAAGTTACACTTGAAGGAAAAAATAGAATCATAATATACCCTGGCTCAAATCAGATGCTGAATCCAGACATTCTAAGCAAAAGAATCGGCGAGCTCCTGAGATGTGACATCTTGCTTTTGCAAAATGAGATACCTTTTGAAACCACCTTTCAAGCCGCAAAATTATTCAAGCAAAATGGAGGCTTAGTCATCTTCGACCCAGCACCTGCGGATGGTATAGACAGGAAGATTTTTGAATACGTCGATATCATTACACCAAACGAAGTCGAAGCAAAATTCTTGACTGGCGAAACTAAAAAAGAGAAGATTGTAAAAAAACTTCTGAATTATGGATGTGGTAATGTGCTCCTAAAACTGGGAGATAAAGGTTGTTTCTTTACTGGGAATCTTGGTCAATATGAAATTCCTGCATTCCAGGTTGAAGCAGTTGATACAACTGCAGCAGGCGATATTTTCAATGGAGTGTTTGCGGCAGAGTTCGGTAGAACTAAGGATATGAAAAGATCTCTCATCTTTGCAACAGCGGCTGCTGCTATAAGTGTTACAAGAATGGGTGCACAAAGCTCGATACCTGCTTACAGCGAAATACTTGATTTCTTGAGAACTAAGAACATCCAATTTTAGGAGGCGAGAAACTATGAAATTCGGAGTAAGTTATTTTGGAAACAGAATGTCTTGGCATATCAGAGAAGATTTGGAGACTTTGAAAAAAGCTGGTTTTACAACAATAGTTCACACTTACAGTGAAAATGATTTTCAATTTTACAGAGGTACTATGAAAGAAATAGCAAGAATTAGCAAAGAACTTGGGTTTGAGATCTGGGCAGACCCCTGGGGTTGGGGTGGTATCTTCGGTGGGGAAGCTTTCAGCGGATTTCTTCAAATGAATATGGATGAAGCTCAAGTTGGAAATGATGGAAAAGCAAGAGGCTCGGTTTGCTTTCGATCCGAAAAATTTCGAGCATACATGAAACAATGGATAGATGCTGTTAAAGATGCTGACTTTGATGCCATATTCTGGGATGAACCACACTTTTTCGTTCCTGTTCCTTACAGCAACTTTCCATCAATCTGGACTTGCAGATGCCATAGATGCCAAGAAGCTTTTAAGAACAAATATGGTTACGAGATGCCAGTTTCATACAACATAGACATATCGGAATTCCGCCATGAAACAGGTCTCGAGTTCTTTACGGAGATAACTTTTTATGCAAAGAAAATAGGTCTAAAGAACATTGTCTGCTTTTTGCCAAAGGAAGATGAAATATTTGGGATAAAAAACTTCGAAAGCGTTGCGGCGCTCCAAACAATAGATAACATCGGTACTGATCCATATTGGATAGCCTTTAATATGCCGATGGAACCTTTTGTGTACAATTCGACAAAAAGAATAAAGGATATCTCGGAAAAATATTCTAAGGACAGTCATATGTGGATTCAGGCATTTAAGGTCCCCAAAGCTAGGGAAGAAGAGCTGAAAAAAGGTTTTAAAATTATGCAATCTCTTGGAATGCAGCATATCCTCTTTTGGGGGGTTTATGCCTGCAAGCATATGAGCCATATTGCACCTGAAGATCCAGACAAAACATGGCAAGTTGTTCTGAAAATAGTTTCAGACAGCAAATAATGACTACTCTAGAAATGCATGAGAATTCAACAGCAGCTTTCTCAAAACTAATAACTACTAGAAAATCCTCATACTAGCATTTTGCCCAGGAGTTTTGTCATAGCATTCTATCGGCCAGAACCTGTAAGCATATTTGTACCTATCGATTTTAGTTTCTGGATTTCTTGGTATGTGAAAAAGATCATGAATTGCAACTACATATCTATAGAATATGTCATTGTTGTCAATTAATTCAGCTACAACATTAAACATGACGCTGTACCCGCTTGTTTGATCATAAAACAAAAGGGTTGACCTGGGATCTTTCAAAATGTTTTCATAGCTTCTTTTGTAGTACATCTCTATGCTTGACAAGAATCTTCTATCAAATATATCTGGATTGCTGTATAGTTCTATCAAGAATTGAACTCTTTCTTTAAAGGTATCAGCGGCACCGTAATTCCTTGCTTTTTCGATAAGTTCCAAAGCTTTTGCACTCAACGATTCCAGATATTCAGCCTTCGGGACCAATCCCAATCCTTTAATACAGCAGTTAATTGTGAATCCCTCTCGCGCGCTTTTTGTTGCCAAAACCGCAGTGTGCGTCGAAAAATTTGGTACGCCTTTTTCTTCTCCAATGAGTATTCTCAAACTTTTCAATCTTGTACTCAATTGCCAGCTGAAGAAAGAATCATCAAGAAATTTTGGCTGTTCCTGAAAAGTTTTTCCTTCCACTTCAAAATTCAAAATACCATTCTCGAATTTAACCATGTTCAGTCCTCCCTTTCTTTTAACCTTGGATTAACGACTCTTTCGACTGCTATTCCCAATGACATTATTGAAAATGCGGTTAGAAAAACTGCAAGTCCTGGAAAAACAATCCACCACCAAGCTCCCAAGAGTATGGCATTATAGGTTCTCGCAAAATTTAGCATTTTACCCCATGAAATCATTTTCGGATCACCAAACCCAAGAAATGACAATCCAGCTTCAGCAAGAATTGAACCCGCAGCTGTTAAAGAAGCATTTACGAATAAGACAGGATAAGCTGAAGGAAGTAAATGCTTGAAAACGATATACCATTTTGAAGCTCCACTAGCCTTTGCAGCCGAAATATATTCGCGAGTCTTTTCACTGAGCATGATTGATCTTGCAATTCTTGAAACACCTGCCCAGCCAAAGATTATCATTATGAACGCCAAAACCCAGAAACTGCTTCCAACGTAGGTTAAAATCATTATCATGATTGGTAAACCAGGAAGAACCATTACAAAATCGATGATTCTTGTAACCACCAGATCCGTGACTCCCCCAAAGCCTGCTGCTAATGCTCCAACCAATGCCCCCAAGATTGTTACCCCAGCAGCTGTCAAAATTCCTATGCTTAGTGATACTCTTGAACCATAGATGATTTGACTGAGTATATCTACACCAAAACCGTCAGTACCTAATAAATGGTCTCTGCATGGTGCAATCAGTGGAAAGCTTCTCTGCGTCACGTCATATGGATCGTATGGAGCAATAAAAGGCGCAAAAACGGCAAAAATCAAGAAAACACAAAGGACTACCAATCCGATTCTTGCTTCTAAAGATTTCAGGATTTCGCCGATCTGATTTTTTCTGCCCATCATTCGTATCTCACCCTTGGATCAAAGACAACCTGCAACAAATCAGCCGCAAAATTCGCAAGAATAGTGGTGGTTATCGTTATTATCACAGTTGCTTGTAAAAGTGGATAATCAGAATTTCTCGATGCCTCAAGAACCAACAACCCCATACCTTTCCATGAAAAAACTGTTTCTACCAAAACAGCTCCACCTATCATTCCAGCTAGTCGAAGGGTAAGCATTGAAAAAAGTGGAGCGATAACAACCCTAAGTATATGTTTTGTTCGAATATGAGACTCTTTCAGCCCTTTAGCTTTAGCAGTAAGTATGAAGTCCTCTTTTAGTACCATTAGAACCATATTTCTTACATAAATTGCAAATCCCGGAACATTTATTATGAAAAGGGTTATCCATGGTAATGCTGCATGCTGAATTATACTTAGAAACCTTCGAATTCCTGTGGTCTTGGGATCAAACATGCCCTGAAGTGGGAAAAGATTCAAATAGAAAGACAATATCATCACAAGTAAGAGTGCAAACCAGAAGGTTGGTACTGAGTGAAGAGCAAAGGCGAAATATCTTGTAAATCTATCGGCAATTTTTCCCCTTTTACAACCTATATAAACACCGATCCATAAAGAAGTTACCATGCTTAGAATTGTTGGTACAGCAGTCAGCACAAGAGTCCAAGGAAGCCTTTGCATAACGACAGAAACAACTGGGCGATTATATGTGTATGATATTCCAAGATTTCCTCTTATTGCTTCCTTCAGAAACATTACGTACTGAAGCATGACTGGCTTGTCCAAACCAAATGCTGCTTTTATCTCCTGCTTGATTTCTTCCGGAATCCTTGGATCTACATAAAAGCGCTCAGCCGGGTTCCCGGGCAGAGCGCGGATGAGAACGAAGCTAACACTTATCGCAAGAATTATAGTTACAAAAGTCAACACCAACCGACGGATCAAATATGACAGACTCAATTAGCTCTTCACCTCTTGGGTTTCAGATTTCGTAAAGTTTGTAAATTCATAACACCTTCAATCTCAGACATAATCCATCCATCAAAGTTTTTTACCGAGTAAGCTTCCAAACTCGATGGAACACATATTGGAACGATCGGAACAATCTCCTTAAGCAAATGCTGCAACTTTTTGAAAGCTTCTAGTCGTTCCTGTTCTGTAAAGGCTACCCATATAGAGTTCAATAACTGGTCGAGCTCAGGTATATTCACTCCACCGTAGTTGAAACCAACCACTTGTCCACCTTGAATGATTCCTCTCGATGAGTGTAAATGATAGTAAATCATCTCAGGATTTGTCCCAAGGGCATATGTGACCAAAGCCATGTCAAAATCGGCTTTCTTAAGTTTCGTCGTAAGGCCTTCAGGACCTTGCACATCAGTTTCAACGTTGATACCAATACCCTTGAGTGACTGCTTTATATACTCTCCCATCTCGGTAGCCTGCTTGTCCGTACTCACAAGCAGCCGCAAAGTTCTTCCACTATACCTTGACTTTGCAAGAAATTCCTTTGCTTTAGCCAAATCCTGAAATACAGTACCTACACTACCGTCAAAAACTGCCTTTGCTTTTGGTGGAATTACACCAAGCGAGGCAGGCTCAGCATAATTCATGAAAACGCGATTCAGTATTGAATTATAATCAATCGCTAGCTGAACTGCTCTTCTGAAATTGACATCATTCATGGGATCAATTCTGTGATTAAATAAAACAACATAAACGCTATTCCCCTGAGTTTTAGCAATCCTCACATCTGGATACTTTTTTGGTTCGTTAATGACTTGCCGCGCTATCATCGGGTCTAAGTCCCAATAAAGGTAATCGTAATCTCCTCTGACAAGTCCTAGAAATCCCATTGTTTCATCTTGAACGGTATGGAAGACTACTCCCTGTATGTATTTTGGAGCCCAAGGATGATCCTGGTTAGATTTTAAGGTAATGCTTTGAATGCTCATATTTGAAAACTTCAAAATACCAGATCCAACCGGATTTGTTGTGTTAGGAAATTCAAGCGGTCTTTCAACCTGCTCCCACACGGACTTCGGAATAATTGGTACTGCGACAGGAGCGAACGAAAACATGGAAATGTTCATTGTTTTGAATTTTAGTTTGACTGTCTTATCGTCAATTTTCTCCGCACCTAAGAAAAAAGCAAGGATAGGTCCAAGGGGTAATCTTTTTTGAAGAATGTAGTTAAAAGAAAAGACAACATCATCAGCAGTTAATGGAGAACCATCATGAAACTTTCTCTCACCTAGTTTCAACACTATGCTGTTTTCACTCATGTCAACATGCCAACTTTCGGCAAGCTGACCAATTAAATTACCTTCACTTTGCGTGAGCAAGGTTTCGTAAAGATAGCCAACAACAATTCTTTCGGCTGAGGATTTCACAAGAAACGGATTCATAGTTCGTATCTCTCCTAAAACGGCAACATTTAGATAAGAACCAAAAGCCATAGTCACAAAGGCAATTGATAAAATTGCTAAAAACTTTTTCACACAACCACCCCCTTAAAATTACAAAACTGTCTAGGTACGTTTTACCTTCTTTAGGCTATATTTTAGCGTAGCATTGATTTTTTATGTAGCAATAAATTACATTTTGAACTTTCTAGCTTAAACTACAGAAAAACAGTTAGCATTCAAATTCTTATAGTTCTTCCCTTCCATGTTACACGCTTCAAAACGAATGTCTTAAGTAACGACACTGTAAAAATCGCCAGGAAGAAGGAAAAGTGAACAGGATATATGAAAGCATCCAAAATATTGTAGTCGCCAATCTTTTTGGTCATAAAGTAAAGTTGCAAAGCATAAAGTGCATAGAAAAATGATAAAACTGGCTGAAAGACAGTAGCAATCGACGAATAAACGCTTGCCATCCAAACAGATAAGAGGATAAGGTTCCCAACCCCAGTTTTCGCAGCACCAAGAGCAACATTTTTGGTAATTCCTTCGATCATTTGTCCAACACCTTTTGGATACATTCTGAATTTAACTATCTCTCCTCCAAGAAAATTTGATAGTTTTAGTCCTTTTCGCTGATACAATTTTCCAAGTTGCAGGTCTTCCACAACATTCTTACTCACGGCTTTGTGTCCGCCAGTTTTCTCGTAATCCGATTTCAAAGTTACAACAACCGGGCCAAAGGCACCAACCGGTTTGCTTTTTGGCAAAAATCTATGCGAAGTTGCTGAACAAACTGCGACTATGTTGAAAACGAAGTTGAAGTGTTCATAAGGTTTTTCAAAACGTTGATATGGCCAAACTGAAATCAAGCCTTTTTCTTGGTGGTAATAATCCACCAAAGTCTCGAGAGCATCCTCTCTCAACTCAACATCTGCATCCAAGAACACAAGCAAATCCCCTGAACTGTTTAGATAGCCATTCCAACA
>JBEPZZ010000027.1:0-23553 GCA_041640575.1 Pseudothermotoga sp.
TTTCCTCAAGAAAACCCCACCAATCATTTTCGTTAACAAGCCACGTTGAGGTGGTCTTCTTAGCATGGAATTTAAAATATGATCACCTCTAATACTTTTCACTTTTTCTAATCAAGTTGACATTTTTAACTTCTGGGTGTATTCTTGGTTATCCCAAAGGGGGAATAACCCATGAAAAACCTGACCATTCTAATTCTCGCCTTCCTTTGCGCTACTATTCTTGCTTCAGAAATAAAAATCAGGGATTTTGAGGTATGGAATAAAGATCACTCTGGCTGGTGGAATGCTATATGGTGTGCCATCACAGTTGAAGATCCAAACGGAAATTTTGTCACAAATCTTCAAGCTAAAGATTTCATCATAACTGAAACTATCTACGACTCTAACGGCGAAGAAGTTGATACCCACAGAGCTGTTTTCAATGACAAATTCAATCAGTTCAACGGAAGTGGTTTTTGGGAGGAATCAGTCACTACGGACAAGCTAGATATAGTTTTTTTAATCGACAATACTGGCTCAATGAAAAAATACATTGACAATATCAAAAAACAATTGAAAGACTTTCTTGCTAGACTCTATCAAAACAACACTGATTTTCGAATCGTCATAGCTGAGTATGAGACATCTAATGATCCCTCATGGCCGGCAAAATTTGAGGATCCGGTAAGGCGCTTTTGTGGTCCTCTGATGAGAGAAGAGATAGAGCAACAGATAGATTCAATCTGGGCTGCTCACGAAAGTTGGAATCTACAATGGGGTTATGACGCATTTCTTTGGGCCTTGAATTTAAATTGGAGAGAAGATGCAAGAAAAATCGTTGTAATCATAACCGATGTTTTCACAGATTCTGTTCACGGTCCAAATTGGTACTTCTCAGATGGATGTGTTACTTCACCTTATGCAGTTCATCATGCAATGAAAGATAAGAAGATCGCACTTTATTTTTGTCAGCCAGAAAAGGATCAAATGGCATCCACGGAAGTAGAATGTAACTACTCTGAAAAAATCAATCCTTTGGTAGAGAAAATGGATTTCGATTTTTTGCTCACAGTCAACTCTTTGACCAAGAAACTTTCCTGGCCTTTCAATCAAAGCGAAATAGAACTCTTTCAAAATCAGCTTTTAGATTCAAAGTACTACTTTTCATGGGTCAGTGATTTTTCAAAGCTCACAGATCTTCAGAAAAAATCTGCATCAAAAGTAGTGGTTTCAGTAAGGCTTTTTGGAGATGTTAATCCAGTTAGCTTTTCCTTTTATATTAAAGATTCTGAGGGAAAGATTAGTAAAGAAACCGCTGACTTAACCATTCGTCTCAAAGATGAAGCAGGCAATCCACTTAACAATAAAGCCGTAACAATGTATCTTTACAAAAGTTTAGGTACCGCTGCCGCAAGAATAGACCTACCGAGTGTAGACTATCGTCAACAAAATAACCAAGATAGCATTGTAAAGTTTAGAAGAATATCAACTGGGAAATATTTTTACATCGTTGAATCATACTCGACGTTCGATGGTTATGAAAACCAACTTGGGTATTATTCAACTGGTTGGATTACAGTTCAACAAGATGGGCCAAAAGAATTTGACCTGACAGTTCAAACTATCTACAAAGAAACGAACATTTATAGATTCCTTGGTTTGATTGAAGAGCTAAGAAATATGAAAGTAGCTACCAAATCAGTTCAAGACCTTGCAGATCAGCTTCTGAGCTGGCTTGCTGGACTTCAATCAGATAACGCTATAACCAATGCCGAACTTGAAGCAATCATACGGATGAATTTTGGCTTGGGTGCCCTAATTAATTGTTCACATTACGCGTCAGTTGAATATGAGCGATCGGTGGAAGACATTCTTCAAATAACGCAAAAGGTCATGAGCATGATTTCAAGGGCAAGAAAAGTAGCCGAAGATTTGAATGAGAAAAAAGAATTAATGATTTCAGCTTCAAGAACTTTTTTGGACATCTTAACCGCAAACTGGAGTGGGGTAGCCGCCAAAACAACGATTGAGATACTTGTGCAAAAAGTTCTAAGTTATGTGCAAAATCAGATTTTAGAAGACATACTCAATGCTGTCTTGAAAAAACTGCAAGAAACTATGCTGGATCCGGATAAACTTGCCATTTACCTCGATGGTCACATTCGGAAGGCAGTATCTCACGCGGATCAATACGATTTTCAAAAGGGAAATGTCGAAAGTTTTGTTCTAGATTCCTTAGTATCTCCAATTTTTGTAGAAAAAATGTATAAGGAAATAGGTCAACTTCTTGATGAAGCAAATCGATTTTTGAAAACCAATTACGGTCAACTTTATGACATTTATGATCATTCTTCGAGTATGAGGCAATCCTTCCAAGAATTTCGGTCAGCATACATGAGAAAACTTTATGCAGATGCCGCTAGGCACTTGAGCGACCAAAAGCTACTAGACGACTGGCAAAGTGTTCTATCGGTCCTCACCCAAACCATACCAATGATCACAGAATTTCTCGAGCTGTTCGAGATTACTTATCCTGAATTCAAACCTTTGAGAGAATCCCTTGAAAGTCTGTATGAAGTTTTTGACAACATTAGGACGATAACTCAAACTTATGAACTCGCATTGAAAATGAATCATCTTAGATCAATGCAACCTATTATAAGCAAAATCTCAAGTTTCGCTTTTACTCAATGAAAAGCTACGCCAATTAAGAGACTACTTCCAAGTCATTTGAATAACTAAGTAAGAACCAGCGTGTTTTTTAAGGAGGGATGTTTATGAAAGTGAAGTTCATTTTTTACATACTTCTAGTGGCTTCTCTTTTTGGCTACGGATCAAACCTTGTCTTGAGGGATTACGAAGTGTGGGATAGAAACCCTTACTGGAACAGAATTTATTGTACCGTCACGGTAAAAGATAATTTTGGAAAATTTGTTGAGAACCTTTCTCTACAAGATTTCGTGATTTCTGAAACTGCTTATGATGCTGATGGAAACATTTTATTAGTTAAAAATCCAAGCTTCGAAAATTTCCACGAACAGTTCAATGGCCCTGGGTTCTGGGAAGAATCGATAAATTCGGACAAGCTAGACATAGTTTTTCTGGTTGATATCACAGGGAGTATGGAGAAGTACGGCGAACAAATCAAAAGCGAACTGAAGGCTTTTTTAAAAAGACTTTTCGAAAAGCACACCGATTTTAGGCTCGTTATAGCCGGATATTGCACAGACGAAATGCCCAGATGGCCGAGCGGAAGTCGAGTGAACTTCTTTTATGGCCCTCTCATGAAAGCCGAGATAGAGCAAGAAATTGAGGAAATGTCATGGGCAGGCGAATGGTGGGATCTTCAGTGGGGTTATGATGCATTTCTTTGGACGTTGAACCTGAACTGGAGAGATGATGCACGAAAAATAGTTGTTATCATCACCGATGTTTTTACAGATTCCGTTCACGGACCAAACTGGTACTATGCCCATGGCTGCTCAACTTCACCATACGCCGTAGATATGGCAATGCAAGAACATAATATACATTTATACTTCTGTCAGCCAGACGAGCAAAACATGGCTCAAATAGAGATGCAGCAATGTTACTCTGAGCTGATAAATCCCAAAGTTAAGGAAGCTAATTTTGATCTGCTTCTAAAACTCAATACCTTGGCAAAAAAACTCTCATGGCCTTTTGACCAATCTGAAATACAACTTGCTGATGCAACCTTAATAGATTCAAAGTACCATTTTGCCTGGGTAAGTGACTTTGAAAGCATACCCCATCAAACCCGTGACAAAATATCGAAAGTCAAGGTGTCAATTTCAAACCTTGACCAAACATCTGTTTTGGAATTTGAATATTGTCCAAATATGGATTGCACTGATAAGACACTGACGCGAACTACCGTGAGTTTGCACCTTCGAGACGAAACTGGTGCACCCCTTTCAGGTGAATCGAACGTAGATGTTTTTCTCTACAAATCGATTGGGGAACTCGGTAGAATTCAGAAAATAAGTCAAAATTCTGATAAAAATAGCGTTGTAGAGCTTGATTTAATTCCATTTGGCAGGTATTACTACATAATTCAAACGGCGGGAGCACCAGATTATCGTTATTACACATTAGGCTTTCATTCCGACGGCTGGCTAACTGTGAACGAACCTGAACCAACCTACGACATAGTCGTCTATACGGCTTATAAGGCAACAGAGACTTACAGGTTGAAGGGACTGATACAAGAATTTCGATCAATGAAAATTGCTTCCAACAAAACCTTTCAGCTTGCTGACGAGCTTGAAAATCTTCTTAAAGAAATACTTAAAGATGGTTCTATGAGCGTTCATGAGCAAGCAGTAATCAAGCGAGCAATATTTAGCTCAGCTATTTTGATCAATTGTTCACATTATGCAACTGTCGAAAACGATCGCTTGCTCGACGACTTTCTTCAAGTTGTAGATAAAGTACAATCGATGATTAATCAAGCACTAAAACTGGCTGAGGAATTGGACAGACTGAAAAGCAAAATCGAATCGGCTGTGAGCATAATAATTGATATTGTAACTGGAAATTGGCAAGGAATTGCTAAAAACCTAACTGCTGAAGCACTACTTGACATGCTGATAGACTACATCAAGGAAGAATTACCTGAGAAAATCATGGATGCACTTTTAGAAAAGTTAATTGAAACCTTGGATCTTCCTGAGGTTGTTGCAGAATATTTTAGCACCTACATTAGGGCCGCAATTAAGAACGAGTTCATCGACGTAGAAAAAGAGTTTAAAGATCTCGTTTTTACACGAATCATCAAACTAAATTTTGTTGACCTGTTGGACGAATCGCTTCAAAATATCGTCGATAAATCGAGAGAGTTATTAGACCATCCAGCCGAGTGGGTGAATTTGGAGAAACAATCTTACAGCCTTCGGACTATCTTTGAAGAGTTTAGAAGAAATTATATGCACGATCTTTTTGCCAGTGCGTACAATATGTTAAAGATCCAAAATCCTATAGACAAATGGTCGGCAGTGCTAACAACCTTTAGTGAAATGCTTGAACTTGTTGTAGCTCTACTTCAGATTATCCAATCTCATCCTGCTACCATAGAACGCCAGCTTGGCAGCTTGACAGATTTGGCATCGTTGGCAGGTATGGTGAAAGATATATTCCCAATCTTCAATAAACTTGGAGCAATGACAAAAACGTTTGAACTTGCCCTGAAAGTTAATCATTTACTTTCAATGAGACCCATTCTCGAGTTTGTCACTGAAGATATCTATTGTTGGTGAATGTAACATTCAATTCCACGCTAATTAGTTTCAAAACCTTTCAGCTTGGCCAATTAAATGCAAAGGTTAATTAAACCTATTTGTTTGAGTAACATATAGCCCTTTACAGCTACAAATTTTAAAATACGATGTTCGGCCAATCTCTGAGTATCATGACTATTTTATTTGACGAATAAAAGAAGCTACGTTTCTTTAGAAACTTGAGTTGTTAATTACCAAGTTTTGCGACTTGCTGGTATAGGCTTGAAAAGTTAGCAAAGCTATTTTTTCGGTTATCACAGAGTATCTACTTTGTTATCTGACAAAAAAGCCATGCTTGGCAAACTCTTCTCCTCTAGGAGAATAAGTAATAGAATTGTTGTTTGCTTGCATTTGTCTTATGTTATATAGGGTGATAACTATCCAATTAAGCAAAACCAGATGAAGCCTGTATAGTTTGAACTATCATTTTGTATGGATAACCAAATATCGCAGAAAACTTTTAGTTGAAGATGTAAAAAAGAGCTTGAAAAACTTATTTTTGAAATTGCTAAGAAGCATGAAGTTTTAGTCTTATCTTTATCGGTTGAGCCCGAGCATATTCATCTTTTTGTTTCAACAGCACCACGCCTATCTTCTGTACAAATAGCTAACAGCTAATTTGTTCAAAGCAGTCGCTTCAAAAAACTAATCGAAAAATTTACGTATTTGAGAACAAAGCAGACTGTAGAGCAGAACATACTATGTAAGCTCAGCAGGAAAGGTCTCAGAGAAAACTATCAGAAGATACATTGAAGAATGTCAAGAATAGTGAGAACATACAAAGTTGTTGTTTCAAAAGAACTTTATCCTTTGTGTGCTGAACTTAATAAACCTGCAGCACGAATATATAACAAAAACCATGTCGTTGGTTAAAAAGATAAAACACAAAAATGGCTTCTGATTGATTGCTAATAACACACAAAAATACATTCTGCGCTAGGTTTGCAGTATCAATGTTCATATCCATTCCAAACGGGTCATAATCCAACAGTACTTTCAGGCTCTTGATAGTTACTTTAATGCTGTCAAGACAAAACCAAATTTAAACCCACCATATAAAAGAGGTTTATGCCGCGCATTTGGAAGGATACTGCTATAAAACTTCTGTCAGGCGGAGAAATCAGGCTTTCGATGAGAAACAATCAAAAACCCATTGCTATACAAATGACGCTAACAGCTGATACAAAAATCAGACAAGACAAGTTAGTTTATGAAGAAGTTATGTATTATCTTCACTTTTTGATAGAGATGAAAAATGTGGCACGAAAAACGACAAAACGACAAAGTCATAGCTGTTGATCTGGGTATACTTTGTCTCTCAACTTGCTTAGACGGCATTGAAGTTATTTCTTATCATGGTGGGATACCAAGCAGTCTAATCAGATACCGCAACAAGGAACCTGCAAAGTTTCAACAGATGTTGAACCAAGCAAAAAAAGGGTCTAATGAATACAGAAAACTCATAAAGGCTAAAAAGAAGATGCTAAGACGGGTAAGAGATCAAATAAAGGATATTCTACATAATATAACCAGCAACTTTCTCAAGATGTTTTTGCAAAAAGTGATTACAACCATTGCATTAGGAGATATTACAAACATTTGGGGGCGGCTCTAAGGAAACGACAACGCAAATCAGAAACTCCATCAATGGTGTTTTAGAAAGATGACAAACATGCTAAGCTGTAAAGCTGAACTGTTAGGAATAGATCTAAAATTGGTTCCACAGGAGCTGCCAAGAATCGTATCCCTTTCAGGAAATTGGGATTGTCAAGGTTCTCTAGAAAGTTACAAAAAATTCTAACCAATTTTTAATTTCAAACATGTATCTATTTTCTTAGCCAGAAGGGGGGATTATCATGAGAAAGTTGTGTGTAATTCTTGCAGCAATCTTCTACACCGCCTTGTTGAGTTTCTCACAGGTTCAAATTCCACAGGCCGATGTTCCAAATCTTGTTGTAACACCTCAGATTGTGGTGTTGACCGCTGACCCGCATATTGAAAGACCCGTCTTAGTATACAATACCAGTTTGAAGTCGGAAGTCAAATGGTCTCTCTTACACTCGAAGTTTATTCGTATCAGACATAATCTACCCAATCCAATTCCAAATTTAACGGGCGGATATTTAAACGTAGGTGTTAACTCTGGCGCACTTGATGACTTGATTCAAGTTCAAAAACCAGATCTATTACACTCTATACTTTCACCACTACTTGGTGCGAAACTACCATCAGATCCGATCGGAATTGGCTTCATCTCGGTACAGGAAGCAGTTGGAAAAATTACTCATAATCACATCATTATCGTAGTTGTTCGCAAATAGGGATCTTTCAATTTCATCAAAAACTAGTTATTGATTCACAGATTTATCCAGGCAAACGGATCATGTTGGAAAACTAAGACCCCGCTTTTTGGCGGGGTCTTACAGTTTTTTTAAGATTCCTTATGTTCTTGGGAAAACGATGAACTTAATGGCGGTTCTTGTTTCATTGTCGATTTGAACATCTGTGAAAGCCGGGATACTTACCAGGTCGACACCACTTGGTGCCAAGTAACCTCTTGCAATTGCTATTGCCTTGACAGCCTGATTTACAGCTCCGGCACCAATTGCTTGTAGTTCTGCCTTGCCACCTTCTCTAATCATACCAGCCAAAGCTCCCGCAACTTTGTTGGGATTTGAGTTGGAAGCTACCTTTAGTACTTCCATTCTTTCTACCTCCTTTGTGGTTCTATCATTTTAACAAAGATTGCGACAAAGTTTACCACCAGCATCCAACACTTGGCGCGCCTGGCAGGACTTGAACCCGCAACCATCGGATCCGAAGTCCGACGCTCTATCCATTGAGCTACAGGCGCGTTCTGGGGTGACCAGCGGGATTTGAACCCGCGACCACCTGATCCACAGTCAGGCGCTCTAGCCAGCTGAGCTATGGTCACCACATTGGTGCGCCCGGCGGGAATCGAACCCACAACCCTCGGATTAGAAGTCCGATGCTCTATCCTGTTGAGCTACGGGCGCTGGAGCGGGCGACGGGACTCGAACCCGCAACCCTCGGCTTGGAAGGCCGATGCTCTACCATTGAGCTACACCCGCTTAGTGCCAAGGATTATTTTACTATAATCCTTTCAAAAATCAAGACCTTGTATGAATTTTTACAGAAAAAGAACGCTAGAATGTCTACCCACTTCAAAGAGAACTAGCAAGCTTGATTTCAAGTTAAACCAAAGCAGCCAGCATTATACTATAAACTTAAAAATCAAAAATTGTGCTTACTTTTTGAAAGAAAAACCACATTTCTCAGAATTACAGTCCTTTAATATCCTTTTTTAAGTAAATTTAGTTACAAGGCATGGATTGTCTAATATCTTTGTTTCAACTTAATGACCGGAATTTGATCACGATAGTCAGCTTACATCTAAAAACACATACCGAAAATTCACCTGTTCTTGTTTACATCTATGCATTGTAGTTTAGCACAAATTGAGACAAGTTTGTGGAAGGTTTTTTTATGTAGTTGGTCCACTATTTTGAGAATTATTTGTTTTTTGAAGTTGATCAGGCATCGTGAAGAACCCAACTATGGCAAGTATATTGCCAACGAAAATAAGTATCGCACCAACCAAGATGACAAATAAAATAGCACCCCATTTGTACAGTGTCGCAACCGTGTTGAAAACTGGCACAGACAGTCGCTCGGCAAGCAACCTGTAAGCTTTAACGTAATATACTGCGGCTACAATCGCAAGGGCAAGAATGACAATCGTTCCAGCTATCACGGTAGCGCCGGCACTGAAGATTCTTCCGCCAAGTATCATGAAAACACTACCACCTAGGACTAACGGCAAGATGCCAATTGAAATAAACCACAAGATGACAGGTATCAGGAAAAACGAAAACACATTTGGATCTCCCACTATTTTAGAGATGTTGCTTATACCCACAAGAAATAGTATCAAGCTAACCAAGCCCAATGCCCATCCTGCACCGGGGATAAAGCCAAGTAATCCCAACACCAAACCTACACCCGCAATAATTTTTGCTGTTTTTAAATCCATAAGACAACCTCCCTTTAGGTATCAAGATATTACCATACTTTTCTAATTTTGTGTTGATAATTTTCTATTTCGAATAGATTCAATTTAAATTTTCAAATTAATTTAGTCAAAACTAGCTCAGTTGATTTTCTTGACTGACTAAATATTTTTTGGTAAAATGATTTTAACACAAACTTATGATAAATATGGTGATGCAAAATGCTGCGAAAATATATAGCGTTACTTTGCCTCTCGTTTTCCATGTTTCTCGCCGTATATTTTGTTCTACTCTTGACTACCAAGCCATCAAAAAACGACTTGGTTTTCGAAACATGGACAGTCTTGGAAAACTCGCTGAACCTGAATCAGCATACTTTGCCTGGCACCTTCAATTTTGCTCTAAACAAGCCTGGCTATGTGAAATTGCAATACAAATTGAGTGAATCTCAATTGGCGCTGCTCAAAGACACGGTACTCTATTTTTATTTGCCAAAACTTTCGGCGAACTATTTGGAAATTCATGTTGACGAACGCATAATAGGTTCTTTCGGTTGCGCAAGTAGGAGAACTGGTTACATATGGTATGAACCCCTAATCTTTATGCTTCCAAAAAATACGTCTAACTTGACGATATATCTCTACGGGATCAGCGAACTAGGCATAAATCAAAAAGCTTTTCTCACCTATTCGACGCTTAAATATTCGTTCCTGGGTTTTCTAACGGGAACTGTCATTAAAATCTTGATCGGGGTTATTTTGTTCAATGGTCTAATGCTATTGGTTTTTGCCAGGAATATATACACAGCGCGTCGAGAAGGATACTTTTTTCTTGCTCTTGCAAACCTCTTCATAGCTATTTGGATGTTCAGAAATGTGAACTTCCAATTTTTTCAGAGTGAGTTCAACTTCTTGGTGTTTAGAAGGTTTTTCTTATCTTCAAGTGCTTTCGGATTCGCATTCTTATCCCAAGCACTGTCAAGCTTTTACTACTCAACCGCTACGAAACTTGATAAGTTCCTTCTGTTTTTAAATCTTGCCGCTGGAGTTGCTATTTCTGTGGTACCAAACTTCTTCCTCCTCACGGTATTGATAACAAGAGTGTATGTTTTTATAATTCTTCTCAACGCATTTTTCATTCTCTACAAATCATTCAAGAGTTATTCCACACCCCTGTTTTTAACATGGTCCTTTTTTGCCATCACATTGATTGCCGACTCCGTGAATTTGCTGCTTCGTACAGGCCAAAGGTACTTGTCACCTTTCTCATTGCCTTTGGCAGTAGCTACCTTTTCTTACAACATTGTCATAGAATTCAAAGATCTTGTCACACGAGTCCACCTGGCTCATGCAAGAAGTATCACTGATCCTTTGACTGGTGCATATAACAGAGGAGTACTTAATGATCTTGTGCTTGAACCAACTGATACCGTTGTTTTTATTGATCTGAACGATTTGAAAAAGATAAACGATTTCTACGGCCACGATATGGGCGATCAGATTCTGAAAACCCTTGTTTCTGTAATTAGTTCTAACATCAGATCGAATGATGTCATTGTTAGAATGGGTGGAGACGAATTCATGGCAATCCTTAAAAACTGTCCTGAAGAAAAGGCAAAAGAGATAATGGAAGAAATAGCTCAGCAATTCGCAAATTCTCATGCCTTGAAGCCCACAATAGCCTTTGGTGTCAAAGCTTTCTCTAAGAGCTTGACGGAAACTATCAGACTTACTGATACACTCATGTATCAAATGAAATATCGATTAAAGTCACAACAGGATTCCTTTAAGTCCCAATCTCATGGTTAAAATGTGACTATCTCAAGATTGCTTATACCTTGTTCAATCAACCTATCAATATCCAATTTTTCTTCATATTTGTGAATGTTATAAAGTCTTGGTTTTGTTTCTGGATTTTTCGGAACAAAAATGCTGCAACAATCAGCATATGGTTCTATCGATATCTCGTAAGTACCTATTCTTTTAGCAATATCGATTATTTCCGTCTTATCGAACCCAATCAGAGGCCTAAGTATTGGTACTTTAGCAGCATCATCGATTGAGACTATGGATTCCATTGTTTGACTTGCAACCTGCCCTAAACTCTCACCAGTCACCAAAGCCTTTGCATTAATTTTCTTCGCTATCTGCTCCGAAATTCTGATCATCATTCGACGCATCATTATAGTCAAGTAATCGTTTGGACATTTGTCGGCTAATTCCTTTATCACATCGGTAAAATTGACTACAAACAAACTCGTTTCTCCATTGTATTCAGAAAGTATTTTACAAAGTCTAATCACTTTTTCTTTGGCTCTATCACTGGTGAAAGGGAAACTGTGAAAGTATATTGCATCAACTTTTGCGCCTCTTTTCATCATTAAATATCCCGCCACAGGACTGTCAATACCTCCGGAAAGCAAAAGCAAAGCTTTGCCATTTGTGCCTACCGGAAGACCACCCGGACCCGGTGCTTTCTCACAGTAAACGAAAGCTTTTTCCCTTATTTCTACATGAACTGTGATGTCTGGGTTATGAACGTCTACTCTTAGGCCGGGGAAATTTTTCAGAACATGCTCACCGACAATTTTATTCACCTGCAACGAGTCGTACGGAAATGACTTGTTAGGTCTTCTACATTCGATTTTGAAAGTTTTCCCCTCAAGATGCATTTCGCTTAAGACGTTCACAGCTGCGTTCTTGATAGATTCCAAGTCCAGTTCACATTGCAAACTGAGTGCAATCGCCTTTATACCGAAGACTTTTCTGAGTCTCATCAGCACTTCTTGCCTTGGCGCATTGGTTTCGACGTATATTCTTCCTCGCGTCTTTCTAACTCGAACTGTCTCAAAACGATTCAAGACCTCTCTTATTCTCCGTATTAAGGTATCTTCGAAAAACCATCTGTTGGCACCCTTCAAACCAATTTCTGCGTAACTAACCAGATATAGATTCATTTTGACCTCCTTGAATATTTTCTAAGTTCTTCAACTTGTTTACTTAGGACATCAACTGTGTAATCAATATCATCTATTTCCAAAAAAGGCGATAAGCTGAAGCGAATTGCACTTTCGCTTTCTCCGTTGTTTTTACCCATTGCGATGAGAACATGACTTCTTTTTCCCTTTCGTGAAACGCACGCAGATGCTGTTGAAACGTAAACACCATGCATTTCGAGCGAGTGTAGAAGTACCTCAGCTTTTACACCCAAGAACGATAGATTCAAAATATGTGGTGCCCCATCTTCGGGGCCATTCAAAACTGTACCATCTATTTGTGAAAGTATGGCATCTTTGAGGCGAATTTTCAACTCCTTCATGTGTTTATTCCAGTCAGCAAAATTTTTCGAAACAAGTTCCATAGCTGCTGAGAATCCAGCGATACCAGGCACATTCTCTGTACCAGGTCTCAGGCCTCGCTCTTGTCCACCACCACTGAAAAGCGGAAGAATTTTTGTCCCTTCTCTTACAAACAGCGCTCCAACACCCTTTGGGCCATGTATTTTGTGTGCACTGATGCTCATAAGATGTATTCCATGCAAAGATGGTATCAAAGGAATCTTTCCAAAGGCTTGAACTGCATCAACGTGGAGAACGATGTTTTTGTGCTGAGATACGATATCGGCAATCTCTTCTATTGGTTGAATCGAACCGACTTCATTATTGACATACATTATGCTGATCAAAATGGTTTCCTCTCGTATAGCTCTTTTAAGTTCTCCAAGATCTACATGCCCCTCTTTATCTACCGAGACGTATGTTACCGAAAAACCTTCTTTCTCCAAGTCTTTGAAAGCTTCTAGAACCGATGGATGTTCAATTAGACTTGTGATCAAATGGTTACCATCGCGCTTTTTGGCATAAGCAACACCTTTTATTGCCAAATTGTTTGATTCTGTCCCACCAGAGGTGAAGTAAATCTCATTTGATTTTACTTGGAGAAATTTTGCCAGTCTTTCTCTTGCTTCGGTGACAATTTTTTCAGCTGCCATGCCTAATCGATGCAATGAAGCCGGGTTTCCGTAGTAAACCGTTAAGGCATTTACCATAGCCTCAACAACTTCTTTTGTCACCTTTGTCGTGCTACTGTTGTCCAAGTAAACTTCCCTCACGATAACACTCCCTTGCCGAACCGACATGGGGAAAAGGTTTTTACATGTAAACAGCTTTTTTGTCACAAAAAATATTTTAACAACATCTTGACTTGCAGGACAAGTATTCCAAAGTCCCAGTTAGGTTTTCCTTTCAGTAACGGGCGATTAACTAAGCAGTTTTACATATATTTGTAATTTGTATGAAAGATGTTCTTGATTGAAAAAGCAAGAAAACTTTAGAAAAAAGAAGTTTAAGGAAGAAAGTTAGGATTGAAATGAAGATAAATGAAAAAAGTGCCGAAAAATTTGAGCTAGATCAATTTGCCTTCAAATGTTAATTGGTGTTTAATCTACAATGGTAATCTTTCTCAGAAAGATAGAATTACCGTTAAACCGTGATGCGTTCAACTTATGCTATATGCAAAGATCACGTTATCAGCAACATTGTTAGTAACGCTTGCTTGGAAAATTTTGCTTAATTCAAGAAATTTGAAGTTCAATTTGGATTTATCCTCAGGATAAACGTAGATTCTTTATCCATTACAAACGTTAACGTCAGTTTAGCAAGAAAAGTTTTGTTCACATTATGCTAAATGGGGGTGATTTGATGTGGCGTAGGAAAGTAGGGTTGCTTGCGTTCATCCTGATGATTGGTGTTTTTGTCAGCGCACAAAACATGGCGGTTTGGAGCAGCGAATGGGCTTGCCCAGGTTGGAATCCTTTGCTACCTGGTCCAAAGTCTTGGGGTCATGCGCACATGTATCCATCACTTTTCATATACTCAGACCTTCAAGATAGGTGGATCCCATACCTAGCTGAAGGATATCGTTGGGTGGACAAACGCACATTTGAAGTCACGCTGAGGCCACAGGCTAAATGGTGGGATGGAAAACCCATCACATCAGCCGATGTTGTTTTCACTTGGGAATTAGGTAAACGGCATCTGACACCGTGGACACCAGCGTGGGATTATCTAGAAAGTGTCAAGGCAGTCAATGAAAGAACAGTACAATTTATTCTCAAAGATCCTCCAAATTATTTCGCATTACTTGGCTCAATTGGCGCGATAAACGACTATGTCATCGTTCCTAAACATCGCTGGGAGGTTTTGGAAGCGAAATACGGTTCCAAACTGGCTGTTGACTTTAGAGATGACGTTCCATCCGAAATAATCGGTGGTGGGCCGTACAGATTGGTTCAATGGGATCCAGAATTTTGGGTATATGAAAGAGTTGAAAATTGGTGGGGTAAAGACATATTTGGTGTACCAGCTGTTCCAAGAATAGCTCACAGGCTTTTCAAGGATAACCCAGCGGTTAACCTAGCCTTTGAAATGCTCGAGTTAGACGCTATTGGTCACTTCACGCCCGCAGTTTGGGAATTGTGGAAGACAAAGAAACTTCCAATCAGAACTTACTATGCAGAACCTCCATACTACATAGGTGGAAATGTCATACTTCTTTACATGAATTTCGCACGTCCTGCTCTTAACAACCCTGTTGTCAGAAGGGCAATTGCACATGCTATTCCATTTAAGGATTTGATTGATATAGCTTACTTTGGCTACAGTATTCAAGCTCATCCATCCGCTATCATGCATACTTCTCCAGCAGCGATGTACATAGACAAGGAATTGGAGCAGAAATACGGATTCACATATGATTTAAAGAAAGCTGCCAAGATTCTTGACGATGCTGGAATCATCGATCGTGACGGCGATGGTACGAGAGAAATGCCAGATGGCACAAAACTTGGTCCATGGTACATCGAGGTCCCGTACGGATGGACAGACTGGATGATGATGTGTGACATGATTGCTGAAAATCTTCGCAAGATAGGTATAAACGTCACAGCTAGGTTCCCAGATTTCGCAGTCTGGGAGTCCAATGCTCACGAAGGTCGATTCGATTTGATTATAAGATGGTCTGCGAACATCGGATTTGACCATCCATGGAATGTATATCGAGTTTTGATGGATCCTCGTATGACCGGTCCAGTTGGCCAAGCCTTCCCGGCAGGTAACTGGCATCGATATATGAATAATGCTGTAATTCCAATTTTGGATGCTATTCCAAGTGAACCTGACCCCACAAAAGTTGTCGGTTACTACAAATCACTACAAAAAATCTTCCTCGAGGATGTAGTTGCCGTTCCACTGTTCTACGGCGCAGTATGGTATGCATTCTCAGAGAACCGGTGGGTAGGATGGCCAAAAGCTGAGAATCCCGAAAGATGGACAGCTCAAATCTTCTCTGGGCCGTGGTCACAAAGCACTACTCCAACTCTATTTGGTTTAGTTCCAAAGGGACAAGATCCTCAACAATCTGCATTCTACAAATATTGGCTCCCGAAGGCCTTCAAGACTGAGAAGATCTGGCAAGATTTTGCAAAAGTTGCAAAATAACGGTCACGCAGTAGTAAAATACAGTTAATCGGCCGGGGCTTCGAAAACCCGGCCGGTTTTAAAATTTCTAGACGGCTTTTCACTTTAAGGCGTCTTAATTCTGGAGGGTTAAAGGAATGAAAATATTGAAATGGTTAAGTGAAGTTCTCAGACAGAGAAAGACATTTCTTTTTTATATAATTCGTCGACTTGCATTTGCCGTTGCAACCTGGTTTGCCTTCACCTTGCTTATCTTTATCCTACCGAGAATTATTCCGGGTAATCCTGTAGCGGTGTTACTTGGTAACCTTGCAGCAAGAGGTCAAACTAATCCTGAAGCTATAAAAGAAGTATATCGTAAGTTTATGGAAGAGTTCGGGTTAGGATTACCGATTTGGCGGCAATTTACCAATTATCTTGCAAACATATTTAAAGGCGATCTAGGGACTTCGATAAACTTTTTCCCACAAAAGGTTGTGGATATCATAAAGGCATATATGCCATGGACTGTGGCTTTACTATTACCAGCAACAATCATAGGTTGGTTGCTGGGTAATTATTTGGGAGCACTTGTTGCCTGGAGAAAAAATTTAGATAGAGTCGCTACACCAATTTTTCTTGTTGTCTCACAGACACCTTTTTACTGGTTTGCAATGTTGTTTCTATTTGCGTTTGCAGTAAGATGGAGAGTATTTCCCATAGGAGGAACCTTTCGATGGGGTTTAGAACCATCGTTGAGTTGGGAATTTCTTGGAAATTATCTTTATCATTACTTCTTGCCTTTTGCTAGCTTGGTGTTGGTTTCAATAGGTGGCTGGGCAATAGGTATGCGCAGCATGATGATTTATGAACTTAGAGCAGATTACATATTATTTGCCGAGACATTGGGACTACCTAAACGTTATCTTCTCAGGTATGCCTTCCGTTCTGCTATGCTACCTCAGGTAACAGGACTAGCCCTAAACTTTGGTTTGATGCTTGGCGGTTCGCTTTTGGTAGAACTGGTCTTCAATTATCGAGGGATGGGATACATTACATTCAGAGCGTTAACTACCCTTGATTATCCTCTGATCCAAGGCATCTTTATAATTCTGATAAGCACTGTAATTCTTGCCAACTTAATTATTGATGTTCTTTACGGTTTCATAGACCCAAGAATCAGAACGGGGCACTCGGGAGGATGATAAAATGCCAAATAAGCAGAGAATTAAGCGAAGAATCAATGTCAAATTGATTGTTAGCCTAAGTTTGTTACTTTTTGTCGTTCTTGTTGGCATCCTAGGGCCGCTTTTTTACAGAGTCAATCCCTTATCAGTTGTGGGCCGACCGGGTAGCCCTCCATCAGAGAAGCATCCTCTAGGCACCGACGCGCGTGGTCGAGATGTACTAGCGCAGTTGCTACTTAGTACAAGAACATCCGTGTTCATAGGTACTATTGCAGCATGCATCTCGCTTGCAATTGGTGTGCTTGTTGGAGTTACGGCTGGTTATAAGGGAGGAATCTTAGACGATGTACTGATGCTCATCACTAATATCATGTTGACCTTACCCCCAATTTTGCTTTTACTTTTAGTGGCTGTTTTCATAGCTGTTCGCAGCCGTGCTGTGGTAGCAGTGCTGATTGGCCTTACGTCATGGCCTTGGGTAGCTAGAGCAGTAAGAGCTCAAATAATGTCTTTAAAGGAACGACAATTTGTTTTGTTGACCAAAATGGCAGGCTTCAATAGCCTTCGAATAGTTCTAGGTGATCTTTTGCCAAACATGTATTCTTATATTGTTATGGCTTTTGTTCTTCTAATGTCTGGTGCGATTTTGGCCGAGGCAGGTATAAGCATGATTGGGGTCGGTTTAACTGAAGGTACCTCGCTTGGTGTCATGCTTTTTTGGGCTCAATCTTTCGAAGCCGTCCGCCGTGGTTTGTACTGGTGGTTCGTTCCACCTGGAGTACTTTTGGTATGTTTGACTTCGTCATTACTTTTGTTATCTACTGCTCTAGACGAATATTTTAACCCTAGACTTAGGGAGCGATGAATATGGCTTTACTGAACGCTATTGGTGTCAAAGCATACTACAGCGTTGGCGATGAATTTATCAAAGCTGTAGATGGCGTGAATGTAACGGTTCAGAATGAAGAGATCTTAGGAATAGTTGGTGAAACTGGTTGTGGCAAATCCACCCTTGGAAAGACCCTCATGATGAATGTACGTCCACCACTTAGATTCATCGCAGGACAGATTTTTGTTGATGGTGTTGGAAATTTAGCCGAAATGGAACTTGAAACGATTCAAAAGAAGGTGTGGGGAAAAATCATCTCTCAAGTTCCACAGAGTGCTTTAAATGCACTTGTTCCCACTTGGAAAGTACAAAAGTTTGTTCAAGAAGTTCTTTGTTATCATTTGGACATCAGCAAGAAAGAGGCAACGAATCTCGCTTCAAAACGCTTTGAAGAACTCGGTTTGCCGGTTGAATGCCTAGGGAAATACCCTCATGAGTTAAGTGGTGGTATGCGGCAAAGAGTAACTGTGGCAATAGCAACCTTACTCAACCCTAAGTTGTTGATTGCCGATGAACCTACATCGGCATTGGATGTTTCAAGCCAAAAACAAGTGCTTAAGATGTTCAAAAGAATTCTCAAAGAACATGTGGTAGGTGGAATAATTTTGATCACACACGATATTGCCACATTGAGACAGATTGCCGACAGGATAATAGTTATGTATGCCGGGAAGGTTGTGGAAGTAGGATCGATGAATGATATACTCTTCAAGCCATTTCATCCTTACACCAAAAGCTTGATAGGTTCGATTGTAACACCCGAGCCAGAAGTGAAGGCTAGGGGGTTATCCTACATTCCAGGAGAACCTCCAGATCTTCTCAACCCACCATCAGGATGTCGTTTCAGGCTTAGATGTAACTATGCAGCAAAAAGGTGTTCAGAGGAAGAACCAGAAATGATTGAAGTAGAAAATGGACATTTCGTTGCTTGCTATCTCTTTTCTAACGGGAGTGAGCAGAGTGCTTCTACAAGTTCGTAATTTGGTAAAGATATATCGAAGAGGTCTTTTGGATAGGAAGGTTACAACTGCGGTTGATGGTATAAGTTTCAACGTAGCAGAAGGAGAAATAGTATCCTTGGTGGGAGAAAGTGGATCAGGTAAGAGTACAACTGCCCACATCATTTTGCGCATGTTACTTCCCACATCAGGAGAGGTTCTCTTCGAAGGTAAAAACATTGCTCATCTGCACGGAAAGGAGCTTAAACAATATTGGCAAAAGGTACATGGGGTCTTTCAAGATCCATATGCTGCTTTCAATCCAATATTCAGAGCTGATCGAATCTTGTTCCAAAGTTTGAACTTGCTTGAAGACAAGTTAGTAAAATACGAAGCAAAAAAGCTTATAAGTGAAATCGTGCTATCCGTAGGGTTGAAACCAGAACATGTTCTTGGTAGATACCCTCACCAACTTTCCGGTGGTCAACTGCAAAGATTGATGATAGCACGCTGCTTTATATTGAAACCAAAGCTCATTATAGCTGACGAACCAGTCTCAATGGTTGATCCTTCCGTGAGAGTCGGAATACTGAAGCTGTTTGAACAGCTAAGGAACAACTATGGTACATCTGTTATTTTCATAACCCACGATATAGGACTTGCTTATTATACAAGTACAAAAATCATGGTGATGTACAAAGGAAAAATAGTCGAGGAAGGTACACCAGAGGAGATACTCAACCAGCCACAGCATCCATATACCAAACGGCTTATAAGTGACATTCCGTTATTAGGCAAACGCTGGAGTGATATTTGAAAAATAAACTTAGATTCGCCTGATTGCACAAAGATTTAAATACGACAATTTAAAGTTGGTTAGAGAGGGGGACATTATAAAGATTAATTTTGATGTTGAGAACGTTGGCAAATATGCTGGGAAGGAGGTAGCCCAGGTTAAGGATGGCATCTTGAGAGAGGTATCTATCAATTTAGGGTGGGGGGTTCATCTAGAGAAATAAGGCTTCAAGCGGAAATTACTTCAGGTTGAGGAAGAACCTGCAGTTAAATCTGATCTAACCCGGCTTTAAGCCGGGTTCTTTTCTCAAGTTAATTCTTCTGGCATATTGAAAAAGGCAATTAATGCAACTAATTCTGCTACAAGCATCAAAAACACTCCAATCAACAAAACGGACAAAATAGCAGACCACTTGTAGAGTTTTGCTGTAGTTCTGAAAATTTTCAAATTCACACGCTCAGCTAGCATTTTGTATGCCCGCGCGAAGAACGCACATGTTGCAACCGTTAGGGCAATAATTAAAATCGAGCTTGAAATAAACCAAGAATACCAATTTTCAACAACGGACGAATCATAGGTAAGGATATTCTCATAGATTTTTGTAAGAATTGGAGCAGATTTACCCACAACTATCAAGCTGAGGAAAGCCAAAATAACTTGCAGCACCAGAGGCATAACAAAAGCAATCGTCAAATCATGTCTTTTCAGAATCCAGGACAACTCCCTGATTCCAACTAAAAACATCACTGAGCCAATAACAGTTAAAAAATTGCCAAATCCCAAATCACCAGCTAGGATCAACACTAAGCCAAGACCAGCCATTCTTTTAGCAACTTTCACGTTCACTTTAAATTCTCCTCATCATTTTGTTTTGCTCCAATCTTGAAGATTTCCGCAAGACTTGGAACAACAAACAACGAAAAAGCCGTTGTCAAGAGTAAGCCAAGGATTATCGTCCAGGATATTGGCGATTCCAGTTCTGAACCCTCGGATCTACTCAATGCAACTGGGAACAAAGCAATGATAGTTGTCAAGCTTGTCATAAGAATTGGTCTTAACCTAAGCGAAGCTGCTTCAATTATCGATTTTTTGTAATCCGATCCGTGTTTTGCATACTGTCTTATGAAGCTAACCATCACGATAGAGTTATTCACGACAACGCCAACCAAAGTCAAGGCGCCTACTAAGATAGGCAGATTCAAATCGTAACCGAAAATGAGCATCACCAAGGATACGGCTACAGCAACAACTGGAACTGAACTAAAGATTACAAACGGGATTTTGAAAGACTCAAACTGTGCACTCAAGAGCATAAAAACCAGTATTGCGGCGGCGATTACGATTGTCTTAAACTGTTTTAGTAAAATGTCCATAGAAGCTTTCTGGCCAGCTAGAGAGTAACTTATTCCTTCCAGATCCACAGATTTAAGCGTTTCTTCAGCTATCTTTGTCAATTGAGAAACAGAAAGGTTGGACTGGATGACATCTACATACACAACTCGTTCCCCATTCTTATGATGGACACTGTTGAGCACTTCCTTCTTCTGAAGATCTGCAACAACTGCCAAAGGTACTTCGTTTCCAAACGAGTTCTTCACTTTCAAAACTTCGACATCTTCGAGCTTTTCAAGCTTTGAAAAGTTCAAATAAATCGGTAAGATACCCTCATTTGTTTGTAAAGCTCCGACGGATTTTCCAACTGTGTGATATTGAAGTTCCATAAATATCTGCCCAGGTACCAATCCCGAGAAAACAGCCCTTTCTCTATTTAGGCCCACGTGGTAAGTTTCAACGCTAGCTTCACCCCTTACAGCAACTTGTCCAACACCTTTTTCAATAAGTTTCTTTCGAAGATCATGAGCCTTTTTCATAAGCAAGCCTAGATCTTTGCCAGTCAGTTCAACTGTAAGAGGGTAACCAACAACTTCCGCCATGAAGGTAGCTTGACCGATTTGGATTTCACCACTTTCAAGCTGCATTTTCTTTAGAGCATTCGTAAATCTTTCAATATTTTTAACGTACTCGGTTCGTTTTCCACCAAACCACACGTTAATATAGGCTTTGTTTTCTGCGCTTCCTCCGATTATTTGTGAAAACTGGCTCGTTATACCGACATCCGAATAAACAGATTGAACACCATATTCGTTTTTATTACTCAAGATGAAATCTTCTATTCTTTTGGTTAGTTCCAATGTTTTTTCATATGATGCCTGCCTATCTGCAAGAAGAGTTATAGTCAGGACGTTACTTGCAAATTCTGGTGTAAAACTTTTTCGTGAGGAAAGAAGATACCAACCGGATATGATTACTAGAACAACTGTAATAGTTATCAAAATCCATTTTCCTTTCATGGCTTTTGAAAGAGCACCTTTGTACCAACTGATCAGTTTTTCGTATGAACTGCTTGCTCTAGTTTTTATCCATTTTGATCCAGCAGGTACTAAAACACCAGCTATTGCAAGTGAGGCACCTAGTGCAAGACAAAGTGTTGCGGCAAAGTATTTGAACATACTTGCCGCGAAGCTTTCTGCGAAAACAAGTGGTACGAAAACTGTTACTGTAGTGGCAGTTGAAGCAAAAATTGCGCCGAAAACTTCTCTAGTTCCTTTTCCAGCAGCTTCAATGTAGTTTTCGCCCATTGACTTGTAGCGATATATATTTTCAAACACAACAATAGCATTGTCAACAAGCATACCAACAGCCATCGTTAAACCACCGAGGGTTAGCAAGTCGAAATTGAGCTTCAAGAAATACATGAGAACTATTGCTGCCGTCAGAGAAAGTGGAATACTGACTGCAACCACAACAGTGCTGATCAGATCTAGCACGAAGAGCAGGACAACGACAGAAGCACCAATCAGCCCAAGTATAAGATCTCTCAAAAGACTATTTATGGCTTTTTCTGTGTATAGCGATTGATCTATCAAGCTTGTGTATGAAACTTTGAGTTCTTTTAAAAGGCTTTTTACTTGTTTAACAGCTGCAACGGTATTTGCGCCTGCTCTTTTTCTGACAACAACTACCTTTGCCTCTTCACCGTTGACTCTCACAACTCCACGAACGTTTTGTTCCACAATTTCGATGTCTGCCACCTGGTACAACCTGATAGGTATCAGCAATTTCGGGGTTTGTCCACTCATCGCCATTTGATAAGTCAACCCTCTAAATCCGACAACAGCCATTTTGAGCTCTTCTAGGCCTTTGAACCTTCCATCTACTGTTACCGTGTAGATGTTGTTATCCTCGTCTCTAAGAATTCCCATGGGATAGACAAAGTTACCCGACAAAAAGCTTTCGATCAAGGATTGATCAATTTGGAACTGTTTAATCTTTTCCGGTTGAATTGTTATTCGAATGCTCTTTTGTTTATTACCAAGAATTTCAACTCCAGAAACATCTGGAAGTCTTTTGATTTTGTCAATGAATTTTTCAATGTCTTCGGTTGTTGAAAATGCAAAAACTGGTAACAGTGATGGATCAAATTCGACGACAGTAGGTTTTACTCCTTCAGGTAGTTCCGCCTGAGCGATGTTCAAGTACCTTTCAAGTCTTGAAGAGACCGAAAGAACATCCACACCCCAGCTGTATTCAACAAGTATCAACGAAAATCCAGGTTGAGAAACACTTGTAAAGCTCTTCACGCCCGGTACAGTTGCGATCACGCGTTCAATCGGCTTGGTAACAAGTTCCTCTATTTCTTCAGTACCAGCGCCCATGTAAGTTGCAAAAACCGCAGCATATGGGTATTCAACCTGCGGGATCAAATCCAAATGAAGTCTTTGAAATGCAAGGTAAGCCAAAGCAACAGTGGCAAGCAGAAGCATGAAAATTGCAACGGGACGCCGTGCCGCAATCTTGGCTATATTCAATTTCAACACCTCCGTCAATCTTGCTTTACGGTTCCCCCACAGAGCTCAATTACTAACTTTGCCCATTCAAGATTGATATCAATCAACTTCAGGCGCTCACTTTTTGCAACAAC
>JBEPZZ010000028.1:0-23128 GCA_041640575.1 Pseudothermotoga sp.
ATTTTTCATGTAAAAATTCACACAAATGATTTAGTTCAATATTGGGATTCGCTATCAAATCCTCATAACGCAAGGTGTATGAAAGATTATCTTCTTCAAAAAATTTATTGCTCAATTCATCTATGGATTTCCAATAATCAATCCCTTCGAAAAAGGTTTTTGTACCCCATGGAACATTCATTAAAGACAAGGCAACATCGCGTGGATCACGCACTATGCGAACAATTGGAGATGATGGGAAATATCGTTTATACGTCAATTGAGTTATACCAGAACCATTGAAGAATATCGCCTATTCGCCAGAAGGAATTTTCCAATACCCTGAGCTATGGAATTGTTTACTAGAGGCAAGTAAGCTAAGACAGAATCAAAGCTCTTACCGAGAATATTTACAGCGTCTGGCGAAGCAAAATCCGAGTTTAGCGAACTTGGTTTTCTCAATTGTTGGAGGTATGTATCCTGTTCCGTTGGGCATAGTATTCGACGAGGATATTTACAACGGTTTGAATCTATCCGATTATATTGAAAAAACTGATCAAGGAGTTTCTATAACCGTACCGAACGGTTTTTACTTCATGATGGGTGACAATAGTTCGGAAAGCTTTGATAGCCGTTTCTTTGGCTTTGTCCCAGTTGATCATTTGATAGGTAAACCAATTCTTCGTATTTGGCCTGTAAAGAATTTTGGTCCAATTCAAGAGGGGAGTTAATGCTCCCCTTTTATTTTTGATTGATAATGAAATACAGGAGGTAGTTGTGAGATGAAAAGTCTCTATGTTGTAGACCATCCGTTAATAAAGCATAAGCTCACTATCATGAGAAACAAGTCAACTGGACCAAAAGAGTTTAGAGAACTATTGAGAGAAATAACATTTCTCCTTGCCTACGAAGCTACAAGAAATATAGAGACAAACGAAATTGAAATTGAAACACCTCTTGAAAAAACAAAGGGATACACAATTGAAGATAAGAAAATTGTTGTTGTACCTATATTGAGAGCCGGGTTGGGAATGGTAGAGAGTATTCTCGAATTACTTCCAAATGCTTCCGTTGGTCATATAGGCATTTATAGAAACCCCGAAACCTTGAGACCCGTACAATACTATTGTAAGCTCCCAGATGTGTCGAATTCTACAGCAGTTTTCTTACTTGACCCAATGCTTGCTACAGGATTTTCGGCTGTGCACGCTATTGAAATTTTGAAAGAAAGAGGTGCAAGGCAGATCATCTTTGTGTCATTGATTGCTGCACCAGAAGGTGTGGAGGAAATTGAAAAGCATTTCTCTGATATCAAAGTATACACGGCATCTCTTGATAGGCAGCTGAATGATCACGGTTACATATTACCAGGATTGGGAGACGCTGGAGATAGGCTTTACAGAACAAGATAAAAAATTAATCTAAAGCTTGGATAGTTCTTGTGTACTTAAGTTACCAAGTTTTGTTAACGCAGTCACAGCCCACAGGTTTAGGAGGACTCTTTGCTTTTTCTTCCGCGACAATATGAAATTTTGTCATCCGTCGGAAATAAAAAAACTGCGAGTAAGGAAGTTTTTTCTAATGAAAGTAGCTGTCTAAAATGTATTGCTATATCTACGTTTAATAGGAGTTTTTGTAAGGTAAATTAATTAAGATTGAATAATATCCAAAGTCATGAAAATCAGACGTATTCAAAGCTATGATGAGAAAAATGAATATGATTGTACCTAGAATCCATTTATTCGTCGATGAATTTTATATGAGGCTTATTTTTGTGCTTCAAACTTGCAAAGAAATTTGATATAAAGATTACAACTGGTCTTATTCTAAATTCAAGGTCATGTGTTCGAAAAGACGAGGTTCTAAGTCAAGGAGGTATCGTTTGTGGAAGCTTTAATTCAGACTTTTACTACTGGCATGTTAGTTGTATTGCAGCCTTTTAATCTTCTACTTGTCTTTGTAGGAGTACTTTGGGGAATTATCTTCGGTGCTATTCCTGGGCTCACAGCAACTATGGGTGTTGCTCTCGCCCTTCCACTCACATATGGGATGAATCCTTTCAGCGGATTGGTGCTGCTATCAAGTATATACGTAGGTGCCATTTCTGGTGGTTTTATATCTGCTTCGTTGATAAATATTCCCGGAACACCGTCTTCCATTGCGACGACTTTTGATGCTTATCCTATGTCTAGAAAAGGTGAATCTGCCAAGGCTTTAAGTCTTGGGTTGATGGCTTCATTTCTTGGAGGTTTTGTAGGTGTTTTCTTAATGATAATAGCAACCTACGCCATAGCTCAGTTTGCGTTAAAATTTGGCCCGTTTGAGTATTTTGCACTTGGTGTTTTGGCTTTTGCTGGCTGCATGAGTATGTTAGAAGGCGGGATCATCAAAAATGCTATCAGCTTGATAATTGGTTTCATGCTTTCAATGATTGGTATGGACATGACAGGTATGTACAGGTTAACCTTTGGAATTCATGGACTGGCAGCAGGTATAGATATTCTTCCACTTTTGATAGGGCTATTTGGTATCTCTGAAATTATGATGGCAATAGAGAAAAGGACACAAAACATTGTACCACCAGAGGCTAGAAAAGCTGGAATGGGATTTAAAGCAGTATCCTGGGCGCTAAAAACTATTCTCAAGCAACCAGGGAATTTTATAAGATCGATGATAGTTGGCTTTGTGATAGGGGTTTTCCCAGGTGTTGGAGGCGCCACCTCTAGCGTTTTGGCTTATGGCTTGGCAAAGTCAAGTTCAAAGTATCCTGAAAGATTTGGAACTGGAATACCAGATGGTGTAATTGCTTCCGAGGTTGCAAACAATGCAACAATTCCCGGTGCTTTGGTGCCACTGTTGTCCCTAGGTATCCCTGGTGACTCAGTTACTGCCATGATGATTGGTGGGTTCATGATTCATGGACTTTTTCCAGGACCACTTTTGTTCAGAGACAGCCCACAATATGCATATACAGTCTTTGCGGCACAAATTCTTGGCATATTTGTAATGGTGATTATAGGCATAATGTTAATGCGCTTCTTGATATACAGCCTGAGCATAAAGTCCTATTACTTGTTTCCAGCGATTGCTGCATGTATGGCCATAGGCGCTTATGGCTTATATAACAGAATTTTCGACGTGTGGATTGTATTCGTCACTGGATTTGTAGGTTATATTCTAAGGAAAATAGATTTCCCACTTGTGCCTTTGATAACGGCTTTCATACTTGGCCCTATTGTGGAAAAGAATTTCCGTCAGGGCTTAGCCATGTACGACGGCAGTTTGAAACCGCTATTCACAAGGCCAATATCACTCGGCCTGCTGATAGGTGCCGTTGTACTGTTTGCACTAGGTTGGTACATAAATGTAAAAGCTGCAAGAACCGCCAAAAAGTTGGCGGGGGCATAGATTTTAAAAGGAGGTATTGATATGTTGAAGAAAGTATTTGCTTCATTCGTAATCTTCGTGGCGATTCTGTCTGGTCTTTTGTTCGCTCAGCAATACCCTACTGGGCCTGTTACTGTTATAGTCCCTTATTCTGCGGGAGGAATTAGTGACATCACGGCAAGGATTATTTCTGAGTACTGGAAACAGTATACAGGCCAAGATATGGTGGTTGTAAACATGGTAGGAGTTGAAGGGGCTGTAGCAGCTGAGCACGTAGTAAAGTCTAAGCCTGATGGCTATACTGTGTTTTGGTACCATGAAGCAATGCTTGGAAACTATCACACAGGAGTTTCAACGCTCAACTGGTACAATTTTACGCCCGCGTGTATGGTAATAGTTACACCAAGAGTAACTTTGGCAAGAGCAAACGCTTCTTGGAAAAATTTGAAGGAAGCATTGGAAGACGCCAAGGCCAATCCGAGAAAATACGCGATAGGATTTGGTACTGGTGGCGTTGCATACTTTGAATACGCAGGCATTGAAGCAATCGTTCCTGGTGTACTTAGATCTGTACCTTATGAAGGTGGAGATACACCAAGGATAACGGCGTTACTCGGAGGCCACATAGACCTAGCAATGGTCGGATTACCAAGTGCAATACCATACCTTAAATCTGGTGAAGTGAAGGCACTTGCGATTCATGATACAGCGAGAATAAAACTTCTCCCAAACGTTCCTACAACAGTTGAACTTGGATATACTGATTATATATTTAGACTGTCAAACACGTTTTTCTTCCCACCAAAGACCCCTCAGACTATAATTGATGAATTCAACAAAATTATGAGGAGAATTGCCGAAAATCCAGAGTTTCAAAAGAAAATGGACGAAATGAACATAAGTGTCGACTTTCGAGTTGGCGCAGCACTTGAAGAGTATTGGAAAGCAGCTGATGCGAATTATAAGAAGCTTTCGCAGAAAAAATAACTTGATCATTGACCGCGGCGTGCCTCCAGGGCACGCTTGCATCTCTTAGGAAGGAGATGCTAAAATGAAGGCTAAGAGAGACTTAATTGCTTCAATTGCTTTTCTGATTACTGGCATAGTATTTCTCAGAGAATCATACCAAATTAGGGTTTTGAGATTCGGAACTCTTCTTCCAGGGAATGTTTTCCCGAAGACGTTCTCAATTAGTTTGATCATTCTCTCGAGTCTTTGGATGATGTTATCATTTGTCAAAATGTTAAAAGAAAAAGCAGATAAGGTTCGGACAGAGATCAACATTGATGTAAGAGCTTTGGTAAGAATTATCCTGTATACTGTCTGCTCTGCCAGTTATGTTGTCATAATGGATTATTTTGGTTTTATCACCGCAACAATTTTCTTGTCAATGGTTACCTATCTCCTTCTAAAACCTGAATTTCAGAAAATTGATTTGCTCTTTAGTGCAGCTTATTCAGTTGCAACGACCTTCGGAATTTGGTATGTATTTGAAAAGATCCTAAAGCTGGTTTTACCATCTGGAAGATTGATCTAGGAGAAACTTTCATGAAAAAACCGGGGCCTGAAGCCCCGGTTTCTTTTCTGGTAGCGGGGGCAGGATTTGAACCTGCGACCTTTGGGTTATGAGCCCAACGAGCTGCCTAGCTGCTCCACCCCGCACCGAATATATTTCATAAAATTGTATATACTTATTTTCTACTTTGGTGCCGGGGATCGGAGTCGAACCGACACGGAGGCTCCCTCCAGCGGATTTTAAGTCCGCAGCGTCTGCCTATTCCGCCACCCCGGCAGCCATCACAAAGTTTATCACGAATAACCCTTCTTGTCAACCAAAAGTAGCATCCTGAAAATATAGCTGGTGAGGCACTCGCATTTAATACAGCTGAGTATTAGGGAGATTTTAATCGGCCTACAACTGAGAAGTCATCAATTCTCTTGTTTCATTCATAGCCTTGCCATTAGCACTTTGATACTAAATCTAACGACTTTTCATTTACAGGCTATAGCAAACTGCTATCGCAGAAATCGCAAAATTGTCGTTCATTTTCAGCGGTGCAAATCCAACATTAAGCAAAAAATCGCTATTTATGACAAAGGAGAGAATTGAGAGGGGTTGAGAAGATTTCAACCAAGTAAACTAGGCAACAAGTAGCCCTAATGTTGAAGTCTTGATCCTTCTTTTACTCTCAAATGAGGTTCAAAAATCCTTCAGAGAATCAGAGCTGCATCCTCATTATTTCCCTGTAGGCTTCGACTATTTTGTTTCTCACCTCATTTGTCAATCTTAATGCAACTGTAGCTTTCTCAGCTTCGATTATTACTTCGTGGATACTGCTTATCTTTCCTAGAGCAAAATCGGACGCGGCTTTCTCAGCATTCTTCTGCAACTGATTAACTTTCTCCAGCGTTTCATTAAATACTGATGAAAAATCAGCCTGACGTTTGCTTGTCTGCTGCCTTGAGATATTTGATTCATTAAAGACGCCAGAAATTCTATCTATCATTCAATCATCCCCTTCCTATTTGAAGAGCACTATTAATCATTGCTTTTGTGGTGTTAAAAGCTGCTACGTTTGCTTCATAGGATCTTTGAGCATTCATCAGATCTATCATTTCTCTTAAAACATTGACATTTGGCAATCTAACGTAACCATTCTCATCAGCATCAGGATGCGTTGGATCATAAACTATTCTGAAGGGTGAGGAATCTTCTTCGATTTTCATCACCTTAACACCACTGCTTCTTGTTGACCCAACACTAATTATATATTCCGTGAATATAGGAACCCTTCTCCTGTATGGTTCGCCACGATTTGTTCTGGTTGTCTCTGAATTCGCTATATTACTGGAAATCACATCTATCCTTAGACGCTGTGCTGTCATTCCGGATGAGCTTACTCTCATTGTCAGGAACTCATTCATTATTATACACCTCTTACAACTATGTTGTAGTATTCGAAGTTTTTGCTCATCAATCTGGAAAGGACTTCGTATTTCATTCCATTGATAGTCATCTGAGCTATTTCATAATCAATATCTACTCCGGTTTGATCGTTCCTGTAATAAATATCTCTATCAATCAAAACCTTTGGTTCTGAAACAGTTGGAAGATTGCTGAAATGTTTTTCGTTTGTCCTTGAAAGTCCTAAGCGCATTTCCTTTCGCAAGAGTTCTTCGAATGCCACATACTTTCGTTTATATCCAGGTGTTTCCGCGTTTGCTATATTTTGTGCATGAACATTTTGTCGAAGCATCGAAACGTCCATAGCAGTTTTAATTATGTTAATCGTGTTGCTAAACAAGTCATTCATCCTCCGTTGATAGTTTTCTCCAAACGGCAGGGATATTCCTAAATCAAAATTTGAAAATAAAATACAAAACCACAGGCAATTCAAAGATCCTTTCAGATTGTGCGTCTAACGCGAAACAGGATAGTATATGGTAAAGTATAATAGTTAGGGTTAGGGTGAATACCACTAAAAAATGTTGAGCTGGAATGCAACATCTGTGCAGTATATAGATTGTCTCTTCTAAAATCCAATAATAATAATTAAGGGGTGTGCTTGCATGGGTTGGGTCTTGGGAAAGAGAGAAAAAGAAATTATCAGAAAATTATTTGAGTTTCTCGATGTGATAAGTAAAACACTTCTGGAACTCCGCAGAACAATCGAGGCTTATCTTAAGCAGGAAGAAACCAGATTTACTGAGCTCGTTGAAGTCGTAAGAAAAAGCGAACACGATGCTGACAATCTGAGGAGAGAAGTTGAGACCTTAATGTATGGTGGAGCATTCCTGCCAAATTCCAGAGGAGATTTGCTTGGAATAATTGAGTCTGCAGATAGAGTCGCAAATAAAGCAGAATATATCGCAGATATTTTGGACCTTGAACGACCGGCAATTCCACCGGTTTTTGCTCCAAACTTCTTTAGACTTGTCGATTTGTCAATAGAAACTTATGAGGCTTTGAAACTCGCGATAAATTATCTTTTCGAAGACCTAGACAAGGTCACGGAAAAAATACTTCTTGTAGAACAAAAGGAACACGATGTTGATATTGTTGAAAGATCAATGATTAAGCAAATCTTTGCCCTTGATATTCCACATTCACAGAAACTTCATCTGAAGGAGCTTGTTAGAAGTATCGCTGACATAGCAGACCGTGCAGAGGATTGTTCAGATCGTGTACAAGTTGTCTCTTTAAAAAGGAGGGTATAATTTTGAGTGAAAAACATGAAGAATTCGAGAAACTCCTTTCAATCATGGAAATTCTTCGTTCAGAAAGAGGATGTGAATGGGATCGAAGTCAGACACACGAAACTTTAAAGCCTTACGTTGTTGAAGAGGCTTTCGAGCTTGCCGAAGCTATAGATATGGGAGATGTTCAAAAGATCAAAGAGGAATTAGGAGATGTGCTGCTTCAGGTGGTATTCCATTCACAAATTGCAGCTGAAAATGGTTCTTTTGATATCATAGATGTCATACGTGCACTTAATGAAAAACTCGTCAGAAGGCATCCTCATGTTTTCGGCAATAGTTTAGGTTATTCGTATCAGCAATGGGAAATGATCAAATCTGAAGAGAAAGGAGATGAGAAAACATCAAGCATAGGAAAGATCAACAAAGCTTTACCAAGCCTTAGTATGGCGAGACGCATACAAGAGAACGCAGCTGCTGTTGGCTTTGATTGGCCAGATGTGTCTGGTGCTTTGGAAAAAGTCACCGAAGAAATTGATGAGCTGGTAAATGCTATTAAAACAGGGAAAAACGATCAATTGATGGAAGAGTTGGGAGATTTACTATTTGCAATCGTCAATGTAGCAAGATTTTTAAATGTCGATCCAGAACTCGCGCTTAGAAAAGCTACTGAGAAATTTGTGAACCGGTTTGATCTTGTAGAACAATTTGCCAAGAAGAATGGGATGAATTTGAAAGAGCTTTCACTAGCTCAACTTGATGAACTTTGGGAAAAGGCGAAGGGAGGAGAATTGATATGAAAAAAATTCTTCTAATTTTTGTTCTCGCGTTACTGAGCGTCGGTGTTATATTAGCTGAGGATCCATCAGCAAGCTCAAACACAACGGTTGTTGCAGAAGTAAATGGAGTAATCGTAACGATGCAGCAACTTGATAATGAAGCAAGTATTGACAGATTATTGGCTCAGATCCAGTCCATAGATGAAAGATTTTACCAAGTTCTTGTTAACACTTCTGAAGGGATGAACTTGCTGCTTCGTTATAAAAGGGAAGTCTTAAACAGTCTGATAGATCAGATACTAATTGTTCAAATTGCTGAAAAAATGGGCCTAGCACCTGACAAGAAAGAGATTGAGGAAATGGTTAGCCAAGAATTGAACAAGACGCTTTCGACATATGGTATCACTGAAACCGATCTCGACTGGTACCTACGTGCGTCTGGTTTGGGAAACATTGAGACCTTTAAAGACAGATTAAGATGGATATTCACCGTACAGAGATCCATCAGTGCAATCCAGGAGGCTGTGACAGCCACACAAATTAGCAAATCAGAAGTGGAGTCTTTCTACAGTGAGAACAAAGAGTTTTTTGCCATAGAAGAAGCTGTGAAAGCCTTACGAATAATTGTTGATTCAAAGTCTGCAGCTGAAAGCGTTCTGAACCGGATAAGATCAGGAGAAGACTTCAAAAAGATCGCATCTGAGGTTTCCATTGACCCAATAACCAAAGATCGAGAGGGAGATCTTGGATGGGTTGAAAGAAGAAGCGGAATCATTGACAAAGATGTTGAGGAAAAACTCTTTGCAAGTCCCGTTAATGCAATTCTAGGACCATTTGAAACTGCTGGTGGTTGGGAAATCTATAGAGTTCTCGAAAAAAGGAGCAAGAGCTACGTGCCGCTTGAAGAAGTTTACGACGACATAGTAGAAGAACTAAAACATGCAAAAGCTCAGGATTTGTGGTTTAAGTGGATAAGTGAAGAATTCAAAATGTTTAAAGAGTCAAGTGACATAAAGATCTATCTTCTAACTGAAGGAGGTAAATAAGATAAATGATTCTTAAGACCTTAACGATGGAATGGACTGGTGAATCACTAATCCTTGTCGATCAAAGAAAACTACCCCATGTAAAAGAATTTGTAGAGTGCAAAACATTTGAAGACGTAGCTTCTGCGATAAAACAAATGGTTATCCGCGGTGCGCCTGCGATTGGTGTAGCCGCGGCTTTCGGATTTGTGCTTGGTGCAAAGCAATTCTCCGAAAAGAAGAATGATTTCCCTGAAATGATGAAGAAAGTCCGTCAGATCTTGGCTTCAACCAGGCCGACAGCAGTAAATTTGTTCTGGGCCTTAGAAAGAATGGAGAAAGTACTCTCGGAAAATAGTAGTTTGGATACCCAGGATGTTACGAGAGCTTTAGAGGTTGAAGCAATAAAAATGGCACATGAGGATATCAATACTAATCGTTTGATAGGAATGTATGGTCAAACGCTTCTTAAAGACGGTGACACTGTTTTGACTCACTGTAACGCTGGGGCTCTCGCAACCGTAGATTACGGTACTGCAATAGGTGTCATAAGAGCTGCAGTAGAAAATGGTAAGAGGATAAGGGTCTTTGTTGACGAAACCAGGCCCTACTTACAAGGTGCTCGTTTGACGGCATGGGAACTAGTTCAGCTTGGTGTGGAAACTGTTTTGATCACAGATAATATGGCTGGTTGGGTTATGAAAAAAGGATGGGTTAATGCTGTCATAGTTGGTGCGGATAGAATAGCTGCGAATGGCGACGTAGCAAATAAGATTGGTACGTATTCAGTGGCTGTTCTAGCGAAAAAGCACAATGTTCCATTTTATGTCGCTGCACCTATTTCAACAATAGATCTCAAGACAAAAGATGGTTCACAAATACCAATTGAGGAGCGATCGCATCAAGAAGTTACACACATCCTTGGAACGAAAATAGCCCCAGAAGGAGTCGGGGTTTTTAACCCCGCTTTTGACGTCACTGATAGCGAACTCATCACTGCTATAATTACCGACCGAGGTATCGTTAGGCCACCTTATTTTGAGAATCTCAGCAAATTATTTGTGAGTGAAATTTTATGAGAATAACTCCCCCAGAGGACTGGAACTTACGTAGTTCTGAGATTAAAAGAAAAAAGATTTCGAAAAGCAGTACAAAGAAAGTAGATTCTACCGAAACAAAGTTTTCCGAAGTCTTTGAAATAGCCGAAGAGGAAAGACTGACGGAACTTCTTGATAATCTGATAAGAAGAATAGTAGAATGTGGGAACAATTTGGTTAGATCACCAACACAGGAAAATTTTAGAAAGTATCGGGAAAGTGTTAAGGAGTTTCTAAAGCTAATTGAGAAAAAACTTTACAAAACATCAAAAGGACTTCAGCAAAACATGGAAATTTTCGTTGTCGCAAACGAAGTTGATGAAAGACTGCAACAAATAGCTCAAGATTTGTTAGAAGCAGAGAAAGGAGCTATGCGAATGGCTGCCAAAGTACAGGAAATATATGGACTATTGATGGATTTGTACAGGTGATAAATGTGAATGAACTTTTGAAACGCTTGTCCGAGCAATTGAGAGGTTTTTTAGTCAGAAACCTTGGTTCATCTATATGTGTTCGTTCAAGAATTCATGGCCTTGTGGAAACTGCTTTGCCCAGCCTATTAAGAGAAATAACCAAAGATTATCTAGTTCTTACAAACATTGGTATCGACGACGTTAGAACAATAACAGACTTCCTTTTCACATCAAGTCTGGATCAAATAAAAATTGTGGCAATTTTTCAGGCTGAAAATATTCTTCATGAAGCCGCAAACGCCCTTTTGAAAACATTAGAAGAACCGCCATCAAAATCTGTTGTTTTACTTGCAACAACACGCTATTATGATCTGTTACCAACCATCAGAAGCAGGCTCAAGGTTTTCGATCTTTGCGTACCTGAAGAATATTATGCGAAACTTTTTGAGAAAATACAAAGAAATGATAGACCTGAATATCTATTCAGACTAGCTCAAAACGATTTCACTGTCTTTAAGTACCTGTTGGAGAACGAATTCTTTGTTGAAAACAAAACTTTTGAGGTCAACGAATTTTTGAGGCTTTTTGAAAGTGAGAAATTAGAAGCAAAGCAGAGAATAGACCTGCTTTACATGATTGACGATTTAATGAATAAGCTTGTGAACAATAGAGAAGATTATCTTTTGCAACTTTATTCACAAATTGTTACAAGATTTGAACACATAGATCCTGTGAATTTAATTTATGAATGCTGCCGCTCCATTCAAGTGATTCTTGAAGCAAAACAGATCAATGACACACAGTATGCAAAGTTTCTTGATTCAATCTTATCCAACAAGTTGAAAAATTTTAATACTGCTTTGACGCTGATCAACATTCTAATTCTTACGAAAAAAGTGATGAGAAGGTGATAGAAATGGAGCTTGTTGCTGTTGTCTATGGTGTAGAGATATTGCCCAAGGGCAAAATAGATTATTACTCAGAGAATGGTGAGAATATAAAACCGAAAGATTTGGTGCTTGTTATGACCGAATTTGGAATGGACGTTGGAAAAGTGATTTTCGGACCTAGGGAAATGAGCATTGAACAAGTCGAAACAGAACTCAAGCCCATAATTCGAAAACTAACCGATGAGGATTTAGCCATTCATGAACAAAATGTCAGAGATGCAGAGGAAGCAGCAAAAATATGCAAAGAAAAAATTAAAGAACACCAACTACCCATGAAATTATTACACGCGCGATATATGTTTGATAGATCCCGCTTGGTATTCTACTTCAGCTCAGAAACACGTGTTGATTTCAGGGAGTTAGTTAAAGATCTTGCAAGGATTTTTAAAACGAGAATTGAACTTCGCCAAGTCGGAGTTAGGGACGAACTAAAGTTTTTCGGTGGTATTGGCCTCTGTGGTTTACCAACTTGTTGTAGCACCTTTTTAAGGGATTTCGACAGTATAACACTAAAGCATGCGAAATGCCAGCAATTAATGATTAATACTGCAAAAATCTCCGGTGTTTGCAGACGCCTTCTATGTTGTCTGCTGTACGAATATGAATTCTATTCGAAAGAAACAGAAGGTATACCAGGAGAAGGTGAATCAGTTGTTTATGAAGGCCAAAACTGCAAAGTTCAGACTGTTGACGTTTTTAAGAAAAGAGTTTTGTTGACCTCTGATGAGGGACAGATGATTTACGTGCCTTTCTCCTACTTTAGAGGTGAGCAAAGTGATTCAAATGGGTAAAATTTTGATCATTGTGGGTATTTTATTAATAGTCATAGGTGGTTTGATCTATCTAGGTGGAAGACTCATACCCATTGGCAGGCTACCCGGAGACATAGTAATCAAGAAAGAAAAAGTTGTCTTCTATTTTCCCTTGATGACATCTTTGATAATAAGCGGTATTTTGACCTTAATTTTTATGATAATATCGAAACTAACAAAATAGAATTTGCACGCAGCAAGGAGGTAATGATCATGAAAGAATTTGATAAGTTAACATTAGCTCATCTAAAGAAAGTCGCAAGGCTATGTCGTGGAGATATTTTGAAGATGACTTATGTTGCAAATTCTGGCCATCCAGGTGGTTCACTGTCTTCTTTAGAGATTTTTTTGGCTGTGTATTCCTTTGCTAATATCGACCCAAAAAATCCTTGGGATCCACTCCGCGATCGAATAGTGATAAGTCATGGTCATACTTCACCAGGTGTTTATGCTGTTTTGGGACGCTTAGGTTTTGTGAACACAGATGAGGTCATTGCTGGTTTCAGGCATCCAGCAAGCATTTTTGAGGGTCATGTTACACGTGGAATTCCAGGCGTAGATTGGTCAACTGGAAACTTAGGGCAGGGATTGTCGGCGGGTGTTGGCTTTGCACTTGCTTCCAAAATTAAAGGGCAAAATTACCACGTCTATGTCCTAATGAGTGATGCTGAACAAGCAAAGGGGCAAGTTGCTGAAGCAAGACGCGCAGCTAAAAAATTCGGGCTTAGCAATATCACAGTGGTTATAGACTATAATGATGCCCAGATTTCCGGAAGAGCGCGCGATGTGATGCCTGTAAACATCCGAGCGAATTATGAGGCAGATGGCTGGCGCGTTTTGGAAGTAGATGGACATGACTTTGTTCAGTTATTCAATGCTTTGAAAGAAGCATATGAAGATAAACTAAATCCAGTAGCAATAATAGCCCATACTGTGATGGGAAAAGGCATTTCGTTCATGGAGAATGATGTATCATTCCATGGAAAGCCCTTGAATAAGGAGCAGCTTGATAAAGCTTTAGCAGAACTGGGTCTGGAAAACGATGTTGAAAAGTATATTCAAATCAGAAAAGAACTGCCTATTCAAAAACATGAACCTTTGAAGACCAGCTATCCAGTAAAAATAAAGATACCACCGGCTCGAACTTACACGGAAAAGACCGACAACAGAGGCGCCTTTGGCAAAGCTCTGCTGGATATTGTCAAAGCTAATTTGGACGAAGAAATGTTGGTTGTAGCAGTAGACTGCGATCTTGCTTCTTCTGTGAAACTTGATGAGGTACAGAAGCACGTGCCAGAAAACTTCATTCAAATAGGCGTTCAGGAACACAATGCTGCTGCAATTGCTGGAGCTCTTTCCTGTGAAGGAATAGTCACATTTTTTGCTGATTTTGGGGTCTTTGGCGTGAGTGAAACTTACAATCAGCACAGGCTGAATGCTATCAACAATACCAACCTAAAAGTTGTTGTAACTCATTGTGGATTAAATGTTGGCGAGGATGGAAAAACCCACCATTGTTTGGATTACATATCTGCCCCAGCAAACTGGATGGGGTACAAAGTGATAGTCCCGGCTGATCCAAATCAAACTGACAAAGTTATTCGTTACGTTGCGTCAGTTTATGGGAATTATCTTGTCTCCATGGGAAGGGCGAAGATTTCCCCCATAACTCGCGAGGATGGGTCAATTTTCTTTGGTCCGGATTACACTTTCGAGTATGGAAAGATTGATCTCATTCGGGACGGCTCAACTGTAACTATTATCACTTGCGGTTCCACAGTTGAGAATGCTATAAAAGCTGCAGATCAATTTAAAGGGAAAGTTGCGGTTCTTAACGTGTCGTGCCCCTTTGACCTAGATGGTGAAGTGTTGCAAAATTACTGCTCACATAGAAAAGTATTGGTGGTAGAGGACCACGCAGGACAATTAGGGTTGGCGGCACTTGTTGCCAAGTTTTTGCTCAGCAACAAGATAGTCCCTCTACAATTTGAACATTTAGCGGTCGAAGAACATGCAGTTTCGGGACCTTACGAGGCTCTGTACGATTTGTATAACCTGAGTCCAAGAAAGATAGCAGAAAAATTGGAGATGATGATGAGGTGACCGATGAAGAATTAAGAAACGTTATCAATTTGATGGAAAAATTAGGATATCGTTTTCTCGAACCCAAGCTTTTGTTCACAGCCTTATGCCATTCGTCATACGTACATGAACAGAAGCAGAAAGGAAGGAACAACATAGAATCAAACGAAAGGCTAGAATTCCTTGGTGATTCCGTCGCTGAAATTTTGGTTTCAGATTATCTTTATAAAACTTTTTCAAACTACTCCGAAGGCGCTATGGCTAAGATAAAAGCAGCTATAGCTAGCGAAGAAGCTTTGTCCCAAATAGCGAAAGATATGGGGCTCGGTAATTTCGTGTTTCTTGGAAAAGGCGAGGAAATGACAGGTGGGAGGGATAGAGATTCTATACTCTCAGACACACTTGAAGCCTTCATTGGAGCTATCTATATTGACGGCGGATTCGAGGCTGTCAGAAGAGTTGTTTTCCCATATTTTGAGCATTATATAAAGGAAATTGCCGATGGTAAGATTGTATTTGACCACAAAACTGCGCTTCAAGAAATAACTCAAGCGCGATTTAAGACACTCCCAAAATACGTTTTGGTAAAGGAAGAGGGACCATCTCATATGAAACGTTTCACAGTAGAACTAAGGGTGAAAAGAAGAGTTCTCGCGGTTGGTGAAGGTTCATCGATAAAAGAAGCGGAAAAAGCCGCTGCAAAAATTGCTCTTGAAAGACTTAAAAAGGAGGAAAAATATTGAAAATTCTTCCAGTGTTTATTCCACAAGGTGGTTGCAAAAATAGGTGCTCGTTCTGCAATCAAATAGAAATAACAGGCTTGGCTAAACAACAAACATTTGAGGAACTTGACGAACTGGCAAGCAGGTACATTTCCACAGCCGGAAGATTTGAGATAGCTTTTTACGGTGGAACTTTTACAGCTCTCCCAAGGTTAGAACAACTAAAATATCTTCGTTGGGCACATCGCTATGTCGAAGCAGGAATCTGCACGGGGATTAGAATTTCAACAAGACCAGATGAAATCGATCAAGAAAGAATTGAATTCCTAAAGTGCCACGGCGTTAATTTTGTCGAGCTCGGTGTCCAATCCTTCGATGACGAAGTTCTGGCAACTGCAAAACGTGGATATACCAATGGGGATGTTATACGCAGCTGTTCTGTTCTAAAAAGAAATCAAATAAGATTTGGAATACATTTGATGGTCGGACTTCCAAAAGATGATAGCTCAAAAGACCTCCTGAGTGCTATGAAAACTGTCGAAATCGGAGCAAGTACATGTAGGATTCATCCTACACTGATTCTCAAGGGCACGTTACTCGAAAAATGGTACAGACAAGGAATTTACGAGCCTATTAGCTTAGAAGATGCAGTTGAAGTGTCAAGCGATATGCTTGCTATTTTACTGTCTAGCGGTGTTGAAGTTATACGTATAGGTTTATTTGTCCCGGAAAATCAGAAAAATCAAATTGTGGCTGGCCCATACCATCCTAGGTTGGGAGAAATTGTTAAAATTAACTTACTGAAAAAATTGGCGGCATTTCTAAGTTGCGAAACTTTTGTGTCTGAAGGCAGGAATTTGACGATCAATGAGATTCGAAGCGCTGGATATCTGAAAAAGGATTTTTCTTTTGTAATTGGAGATAGAGTAATAAGTTTTTCCGAAGCTTTACAAAAATATGTTGGAGGTGTTTTGATGTGTTCGAAGACGTCTTGAAAAGAGCGGTTTCTGATATCAATAGCGTGGATAAATTGGCAGATCTAGAGAAAATAAGAGTACTTTACCTTGGCAGAAAGGGTATAATAACCGAACAAATGAGAAATATCGGCAAGCTACCAATTGAAGAAAGACCAAGAGTTGGAAAGCTTTTGAACGAACTAAGAGATGAGGTAGAACGCCTCCTCCAAGAAAGAGAAGCACTTCTAAAACGTGTAGAAGAAGAGCGAATGATTGAAAAACTCTGGGTTGATGTGACTTTACCAGGTGCAAGAAGAAAGGTTGGCCATAGACATCCGATCTCAAAAACTCTAGAAGAAATTGAAACCATATTTGTCTCCATGGGATTCGAAGTTGTGGAAGGCCCAGAAGTAGAAGACACTTGGCACAATTTTGATTCTCTAAATACGCCGGAATGGCATCCAGCAAGAGACGAACATGATTCGTTCTACCTGACTCAGAATTTGGTCTTACGAACCCATACATCACCAGTCCAGATAAGAACGATGCTTTCCAAGCAACCACCCATTGCAATAATCTCTCCTGGAAAAGTGTATAGAAGAGATTACGACGCAACTCATCTTCCGATGTTCACTCAGGTTGAAGGACTTTATGTGGATGAGAAAGTCAGTGTGGCTCACCTCAAGTACGTTCTTGAGCGTTTTGCTCAGGAAGTTTTTGGAAAAGACAGAAGGATACTGCTTAGACCAAGCTTTTTCCCCTTCACTGAACCAAGCTTTGAAGTAGATGTTTCATGTGGAGTATGTGGAGGTAGAGGATGTCAAGCGTGTGGATACACAGGTTGGTTGGAAATACTGGGAGCTGGAATGGTGCATCCAAATGTCTTCAAAAACGTTGGATATGATCCAGAAAGATGGACTGGATTTGCATTTGGAATGGGAGTTGAACGTATTACGATGCTTAAATACAATCTAAAAGATATACGGGATTTCATACAAAACGATAAACGTTTTCTTGAACATTTCTGACCTTTGGAGGGATGAATTAATGTTGGTTCCTATAGAATGGTTGAAAGAATTGGTTGAGATTGATTGGTCAGTCCAAAAACTTGCTGAAGCATTGACCTTGACAGGATTGAAAGTTGAAGGAATATTTCATCCTTTTGCTCAGGGGAACATTGTTTGTGCAGAAGTTGTTGAAACCTCAGTTCATTCACAGTCAAATAAGCTCAAAATTTGTAAAGTCTACGATGGAAAAAACGTATATACTACAGTTACTTCAGACATGAAAGTAGAAAAAGGGTCGAAAATTCCTTTAGCGCTTCCATCGACTAAACTTGCAAATTCACATGTAGTTGAACCTGCAAATATAAAAGGTGTTACTTCTGAAGCAGTGATGTGTTCTCTGGAAGAGCTTGGTCTTGAGCCAAAATCTGACGGAGTTTGTCTGATCGGCAAAACTGTAGAAGATGTTCCATTGGGAGCCGATATTCTTGAATACTGGAAACTGAAAGATCCCGTTCTTGACATAGAGGTTACACCTAACAGGCCAGACTGCCTTGGCATTATCGGTGTAGCAAGAGAAATCGGCGCTTTGACTGGCCAAACAATTAGAAAACCACAAACATCATATCCAGTTATCGAATTTCCGGCCGAAAAATTTATAAAGGTAAGAATTGAAGATACCGACGGATGCCCAAGATATTGCGCAGCTTTTATTCAAAACGTAAACGTTAGGCCGAGTCCCATTTGGATTAAAAGAAGGCTTATGGCTTGTGGAATAAGGCCGATCAACAACCTGGTTGACTCAACGAATTACGTAATGCTGGAAACTGGTCATCCGACCCACGCATTTGATTATGAAAAAATCTATGATGCAACGATTATAGTTAGAAAAGCAAAAGCTGGAGAACGAGTAAAGTTACTCGATGAAAAAGATTATGAACTTAAAGGCCAAGAAACGTTGATCGCTGACCCAAAAGACGTACTTGCCATTGGTGGGGTCATGGGAGCGATGAATTCAGGTGTTACTGACCAAACGACACAAGTTCTGCTCGAAGTCGCATATTTTAACCCGGTCAGAATAAGGAAAACATCGAAGTCACTTAACATAAAGTCTGATGCTGCATACAGATTTGAGAGAGGTGTTGATCCCAACGATGTTCCATTTGTTATGAAGAGGCTTTTGACAGTTCTTTCAGAAATCAGTGGAGCTGTTTCCGCCAATGGTTTCGTTGATTGTTACCCAGGTAAAATGGAGAATCGAGTCGTGACTCTGCGAAAGCAGAAGATTTCATCAATACTTGGTGTAGATCCTGGGGAAGAAACTAACAGAATTTTGCGCTCCTTGGAAATGCAAGTGGAAGACCGTGGTGACATCATAAGAGTTACCGTGCCAACTTTCAGACCGGATATTTCAATTGAAGAGGATCTGATAGAAGAGGTTGGAAGAATTTATGGTTATTCTAAAGTTGAACCTATAGCCCCGCGAATCTTGGTCAGGGGACGTGGGTGGAATGAAAAGCAACTCTTTAGAAAAAAATTGAGAGAACATCTCTTATCACTTGGATTTGACGAAACCATCAATCTATCGTTCTGCTCATCTAAATTGATCTCGAAATTGATGGATGTAAAACCAGTGAAGTTAATTAATCCACTATCGGAAGACATGGACAGTTTGAGACCATCACTTTTATTCGGCCTCATAGATTCTCTAGCTTTCAATTATCGGAGGCAAATGAGAGATTTAAAGTATTTCGAGATTGCCAAAGTTTTCCATGCTGCTGACGAAGGAATTATAGAAAAGGAATACTTGGGTATGATTGCAACAGGTCGAACTGACGAAGATAATTATCGATACCAAAGCGAGATTGATTTTCACATATTTAAGGGATATCTAGACTCTATAGCAAACCACTTTGGCTTAGACCTTTCTGTTGTTCCCATTAATTGTTCATGGTTTACCCCTGGTAGATCTGCAGTAGTAAAAATTGGAAATCTTGAGGTTGGAAAGATTGGTATGCTTGCAAACTTAGTGCTTGAGAATTACGACTTAAAAGATGAAATATATTTCTTAGAGCTTGATTTTGATAGTTTGTTCTGTGCATTTCAGCCTGTTCGCCCCGTGAAGAACTTATCCAGTTTCCCTGCCGTTAGGAGAGATGTTTCGCTTCTCTTACCGATTGGTGTTTACTCTGGCGGAATAATTAATTATCTTCTCTCATCAAACGAGTATGTTGAGACAGCTGGTGTATGTGATGTGTATAAAGGAAAAGACGTACCGGACAACATGAGAAGTGTGACGTTCTACGTTGTATACAGAGCTTCTGATCGCTCTTTAACAGATGAAGAGGTGAACAAAATCTTTGAGAAAACGATTACAGAGATTGAGCAAAGATTTGGAGTGAAGAGAAGATTCTCATGATTTTCGAATACAATAGAAATTTACCATTCAATGATACTGTTCAGAGATGCGAAAGGTATGATCTTATATCTTTTGATGCGCCTTACGAACCAGACATTCCAGAATCAAAACGCATTTATGTGTACAGTTTCAAGTCGTTGAAACCTTGGATAAACTTGGTGTTCGTTCATGGAATAAGAAACGGTAACATACCATATTTGATGTGGTTTGCGGAGTACTTTCGGAATTTTGGAATTGAAACATACTACATGATTCTTCCTTATCACGCGCAAAGGGCAAGGCCAGACTGGGCTGGAGGCGAGCCGTTCTTTTCAACCTCACCCTCTTTTTGTAGCATTAGATTCCACCAGGCAGTTAAGGACGTTCGGAGAACCATAGATTATATAGAAATGAATTCCTCGCTGCCAATAGCAATTATGGGCTTTAGCTTTGGGGGGATGATAACTACAATGGCACTGGCCCTTGATAAAAGAAGTAAGGCAGGTATTCTCGCTTTTGCTGGTGGAGATTGGTACTGGATAAATTGGTATTCACCATACACAAACTCGTTGAGAGAGGATTACAAAAAACAAGGCAACGAAATTGGTTGTAAGAACGCAGAAACTTGTTTTGAAAACCGCAGAAATTCTTTGGAAAAGTTGTGGAAAATAAAAGAAGTTAATGAAATATTCGGTCTGAGTCCCCAATGTTTTCATTACGATCCAATAAGTTACGCAAGGTTTGTAGAACAACCAGTACTGTTCTTTCAAGGTCTATTCGACCGAGTAATCCTTCCATCCGCTTCGAACCAACTTTTCAAAAGACTTCCAAATGCAAGAAGAATTTGGATTCCATCTGGTCACAAATCCTCATATTTGTTCCGGGGGTTAATAGCTGCGAGTACAATCCATTTTCTGCGAAAAATTTTCATTCACTGATGAGTGCATTCAAAGAAGGACAAAGCTGCTATAAAAATGGTTGAAAAAAGAAAAAGATCAGAGGTGAAATTTCTTTGCTAAATAGATATGAAATGCTCTCTTTTCCAACATGTGAATTACCATGATTTCAATTCTTACTCTGCTTTCCTTGTGCATACGGAATCTTGATGGAAAGAATTCTAAAGTCAGATTAATACCTGTGGTGGAAGGTTTTAGGTAGAATCCACTCATTGCGTTGAGTGAGAAATATGCCAACGAATAACTTAAGGGCTAGATCCTCTTCTAAAACAGCCGAGTAAGAAAGAATTCCACAGCTTCTTATGATGGCAATAAGCTTTTTACTAAGCTAAACATGATTCCAAACTGATCCCACACCAACATCTTTATTGGAACTTTTTTCGATCACCATTGATGAGTATGACTCCTTGGAAGGTTATAAAATTGAGCAAGCACACCCTGGTAGTTGCTATAAGAATTGTCTTTGATGCCATCACCAGAATTCAAGGTTCTGCGAATGCAAGATGCGTACTTTGGACGTGTATTTTCCTACTATCGCGTTTACTTTTTCGCGATAAATCACTAGTTTTCAAGCTTTCGTTCACTTTCTTCACGGTGAATAAGTAAGTACCACATGATATCAGATTTCAAGTTCCTGAAATATTTGGTGGTAACACCCACATTTTGCGGTGCAGGAACTAACGAAGCTACGTCAAGGAAAGAACCATCATAATCTTCATTCTTCGTTCAAACACGCTTGGAGCAGTGTTTGCCATTAAGAAGCTATCGATCCGGATTTCGAGGTGATCAAATCCGCATTGGTTTTTCTTGCTCCACAAATTCTAATTTCGTTTCTTCCAGGATCTATCGTGATAAAAGCGATTGCAAAGTCAATTTTATCATTGGTAAGGTCCGGGAAAAACGAAAACTGTTGACTCTTACGACTTGTAACAGTATAAGCCCATACATCTCATCCTTCACTTTCTTAAATCAGCAAATGTAGTCAATCAGGATTTAAACTCTTATTCGTGTTTGAGGAAAAGAAAAAGTCCACGTTACCGTTCAAAGTTTCTTCTTTCTCTAATCATGTTGTTGCTGCAAATTTGGTTTCGTGAATGATAGCCGATTCACAAGGATAGAACTTTTTGTTCGCGCTCTTGATAGTTCAGAATATTACGTCATTCCTCTTTTAGCATTCTTTGAACAACGAATCGAAAAAGTCATTAAAGTCTTGACTTTTTCAAAGTTTTCTGTCAAAATAATAAAGTGATTGGGGACGTGGTGCAGCCTGGTTAGCATGCCGGTCTGTCACACCGGTGGCCGCGGGTTCAAATCCCGTCGTCCCCGCCAAAAGAGGGCGTGTGCCCTCTTTTTTTATGGTATAATTTTTTTGAGGTGGACTTGTGCGCCTTTTGCTGGGCAAGCAAATAGTGCTGAAAGAATTTCTAGCGGTAGATCTCGTAATCTCATGGGTTGATGAAATTGCTTCAGGTGCAAATGACTATTTAATTGGAAGTGAGAAAGGATTCATATATTTCAGTAGGAATTCCGATGAAATACTCTACGGTAGTGGTGCAAATTTCCTTTCGGGTGCTTGTGGAAGGATGGCAGTATTGTGTTCTGACCTACCTTTAAAATGGGAAGACATTCTCAAGATGAAGGAAGAAGGGGCGACCTTTTTTGTTGTGTTTACACGTGCTGATAGGTTTGCTGATCTTCTTCTGGCTAAGAGTATTTGTTGGGGTTGCAGCTGCGAGTTTCAAGTTCCAATTGCGCTTGCTATCAAGAATTCTGATGTTGTGCATTATCAGCTTTCGGTACCAAACCAAGGTGAGAATGGGCTTGTGATTGATACGACAGCAACCACGGTCTTCGATGTAGATGTTCTTGAAAGCTCAAGTGGCTTATTCTTTAACGTTAAGACTTCCGCTTGGAATTGGCTCAAATGAGTTTCAGTGTTTTCCTTCTCAAGTTTTTAGCATCGAAGAAAATAATTAAAACATCTCTGAATAAGATTATTACCCCTAGAAGGAATAACAAAAGTAATTTTCTGAGAGTAGCTATTGTTCAGCTCGAACATACTCGAGTACCGTCTGTAAAATCCTTTGTGACACTTTTAAATCGTTTTCTGAATAGAATGTGCGACTTTTGCCCGGATATAATAGTTTTCCCTGCTTTGATGGATACCCTGCTTTTTGGAATCTTTCCTCTACCACTTTTTAAGAAAAGTTTTCGCTCTATGGTCAAGAAATACTCTGGACTAACTTCGAGAGTTTGTGAAACTGTCATGGCAGAGATTTCTCGCAGGTGGCAATGTTCAGTAATTTTTGGGACAACTCGAGGTTTGTTCATATACCACGAGGGTCAACGAATGGAAAATATATTATCAACT